>JBAXNN010000008.1:0-104941 GCA_037133755.1 Thermoleophilia bacterium | reverse complement strand
GTTCAGGGGTCGCTGGGGATCGGGTTCGTCAAGCCGAGCTGCGCTCGCCTTGAGCAGCAACGTCGTCGGCGTCGCCCAGGTTCCGGGTGCTCCCTTGGGAGTGGTTCGGGCGACTTTCGAGACCGCCGCATTCAACCGCTCTGCCACCTCTCCGCGCGGTGGGAAGCCTAGCGTGGACGTGCGTTCGGATGCGTCGCCGTCGCGAGGTAGAAAGGGTGTAGTAAATCTGCTACGGTCGTGGTGTGAACGTCATCCCCCAACGAGAGCTCCGCAACAACGTTTCCGACGTCCTTCGTCGTGCTGAAGCAGGCGAGAACTTCGAGATCACGGTTGACGGGCGACCCGTCGCACGTCTGACGGGCATCGTTGGTCGCAGGCGCTTCGTCCCTGCGGCCGACTTTATGCGCCTATTCGATATCGCTGGTCCGAAGGACACCACATTTTTTGATGACGTCTCTGACGGAATCGATCACGGCCTCTACGATCCGTACGAGGAACGCCCGTGAAGGTCCTCGTCGATACCTCCGTGGTCATCGACCCCTCTGGCGCTGAATGGCCTGATGGCGCGGAACTCGCGATCTCGACCATCACCGTGGCCGAGCTCGGATTCGGCATCGTCAAAGCCGACGACCCTGTTCTACGGTCTGTTCGGACGTTGCGCCTTCAGCGCGTCCGCTCTGCCTTCGAAGTCCTGCCCGTCGACGAGTCGGTTGCCGAGGCGTACGTCGCGGCAGCTACCGCGTTGTACGTCAATGGCCGCAACCCTCGGGCTCGCGGCTTCGATCTCATGATTGCGGCGACCGCGATGGCGAACGAGATTCCGTTCTACACGCGCAACTTCAAGGATGTTGCGACGCTGCGTCACCTTGTCGACATCCGCCCAGTCTGAGCGGAAGCCGCACCAGTTGTTCGTGTGATCCCGCACGGTGCCGTAGCAAGCGCAGTCACACTTCGCCCATGCGCCTCGCCGACGGCAGATACCTCCCGGTCGAACGGGCCACGATGCATGCCACCACGGGTTCGGGACCGGGCGGCCAGCATCGCAATCGCTCGCACACGCGGGTCGAGCTGCGCCTGCCGCTAGCGATGATGGGGCTCACGCCTGCCGAGCTCGATCGCATCCGCAATCTCTTGCACCAGCGGATCATCGATGACGCGCTCGTGGTGCGGGCGGGCGAGCAGCGCTCGCAGCACCAGAACCGCGTCGCCGCGGAGGAGCGGATGGTGAAGCTCATCGATGGCGCGCTGCGGCGCGACCCGCACCGCATCTCGACGCGGCCGACAAAGGGCAGCCAAGAGCGGCGCCTGCAGGAGAAGCAGCGCCAGGCCAAGCGCAAGCAGGAGCGGCGGGTCGGGTTCGACGACTGACGCGGCGCGTCTGAGCGCCCATATTCGCTCGGCGGCTACACTCCCGCCCGTGAGCGCGTCCAACCCCATTCGCCAGCGCGGCCCAATCGACCTGCCGAAAGTCGAGCAGGCTGCTGCTGATCTGCTGACGGGTCTCGGGTACGACCTCAGCGACGAGTCGCTGTCGTCGACGCCGAAGCGCGTCGCGCGGATGTACGAGGAGATCCTCACGGCCACGCCGTTTGAGTCGACGACGTTTCCGAACGACGGCGAGTACGACGAGCTCGTGGTCGTGCGCGACATTCCGTTTCACTCGCTGTGCGAGCATCACCTGCTGCCGTTCACTGGCGTCGCGCACGTCGGGTACATCCCCGGGCCGCGCATCGTCGGGCTGTCGAAGCTGGCGCGTGTCGTGGATCTCTACTCGAGCGAGCTTCAGGTGCAGGAGCGCATGACGGCGCAGGTCGCCAACTGGCTCGAAGAGACGCTCCAGCCGCGCGGCGTCGGGGTCGTGCTCGAGGCCGAGCATCTCTGCATGACCGTGCGTGGTGTGCGCGCGCCCGGCTCGCGCACGACGACATCGGCCGTGCGCGGCATGCTGCGCCACGACCCGCGCACCCGCGCCGAGTTCTTCGCGCTCGTCGGCGCCTCGACCGGCGTCTAGGCCCATGACGCTCCGCCGCGCCTGGCTTTGGATCGCCGGGGCTGTGCTCGCCGACGTCATCCTGCGGCTGCGGTTCCTCAACGTCCCGCTCAACGTGGACGAGGCCGGCTTCGGTGCTGTGACGCGCACGTGGGTGCGCGGGTTCGCGCTCTACGGCGACGTCGCGTGGGTCGATCGACCGCAGGGGTTGCTCGGGCTCTATCGCATCGCACTCTGGTTCGGTGACGAGTGGGCGATTCGCATGCTCGCGCTCAAGGCTGGCGTCGTGTTGGTGATCGCCCTCGCGGTGATCGCCTGGACGATCGGCGGCCCGCGTGCCGCGGTGATCGCGGCGTGGTTGATGGCGGTGATCGGGCCCGCGCCGCACATCGAAGGCTTCACCGCTAACGGCGAGCTCCTTGGCGGTGCCGTCGCCGCGGCGGCGATCGCGATCGCGTTTCGCTGGAGTGAGTGGCCGCGTCTGTGGCTGTTGTTGATCGCGGGTGTTGTGGCCGGCTTTGCCCCGCTCATCAAGCAATCCGCGTTCGACGGCGTGCTCGTCGTCGGGGTGATGGTGCTCGTCGTCGCCTATCGCGAACGCGATTGGCTGGCGGGCCTTGGCCGGCTTGTGGTGCTCGGCATCGGCATCGCAATCCCGTGGGTGCTCGCGATTATCGCAGCGGCATTCTCGTCCCCCGGTGTCGGCGGCTGGTGGTACGCGATCTACGGCTACCGCTCCCAGACCGAGTCGTTGTTCTCCGGCGACGTCGGCTTCCGCGCCAATCTGCTCGTCAATTCGATCCCCTGGATGCTCGTCGATGCGGGCGTGCTGATCCTGCTCGGCATCATCGGCCTGCTCGCGATGCGGCGTGAGCGCTGCCTGTTGGTACCGCTCGTGTGGCTCGCGGCGTGCATGCTCGGGTTCCTGATCGGTGGGCTGTACCACCCGCACTACTGGGTCCAGTTGTTGCCCCCGTTTGCGCTGTTCGCCGCCATTGGCGGCATTTGGCTCTGGGAGAACACCACGCCGCGTGTGGGCCTTATCGTGATTGCGATCGCAGCCGCGATTCCCGTCGTGGCCGCGCTGCCGGTCTACTTCGCGTCGAGCCCCGAACTGGCCAGCGAGCGCTCGACAAACGACCCGCGCGTCATCAGCGCCATCACGGTCGGCAACCAGGTCGCCGGTATGACCGGATACCACGACCGCATCCAGGTGCTCTGGGCCAACGCCGCGATCTACTGGTACGCGGACCGCATCCCCGCCACGCGGTACCTCTGGTACCGCAACATCGAGCGCATCCCCGGTGGTCGCCAGCACGTCGTCGATGCGTTCGCCGGCGACACGCCGCCGAAGGTCGCCGTGGGCTATCAGCCCGTCGAGGCACTCGACATCGACGGCGAGATCCAGTCGGTGCTCGACCAGCGATACACGGCCACCGAGGTCGACGGCCAGCCGGTCTGGCAGCTCAAGCCGTAACGGTCAGTGCCCGAGGAACGGGCGGATGATCGCCATCCGCTTCGCCGTCTCCTTCGAGCCTGCGTCTTCGATCTTGTCCGACTTGCCCATGATGCCGACGATCGCGCGGCTGGCGATCCACCGCAGTGGCTCAGGCTCCCAGTTGCGGACGGGGTGATTGACCCACGGCATCGAGGTGAGGTCGGAGTCGCGGCGCAGGATCAGGTCCGTCAGCGTGCGACCCGACAGGCTCGTTGCGGCGACGCCGTGGCCGGAGTAGCCGCCAGCGAAGCCGAGGCCTGTCGTCGGGTCGTAGGTGACGCTCATGGACCAGTCCCGCGGCACGCCGAGCGCGCCGCCCCAGTGATGCGTGATCTGCGCACCGCGCGCTGCGGGGAACGAGGCGAAGAGCGTGTTGATCAGGCGCTGGCGGACGGGCTCGTTCTGCTCGAACTTCTCGTCGATCGGCGAGCCGAGACTGTACGGAGCGCCACGGCCACCGATCGCGATGCGGTCGTCGGTCGTGCGCTGCGCATAGAAGAAGAGGTGATGCGCGTCGGAGATCGTCTCGAGGCCGTTCCAGCCGAGCTCGTCCCAGACGGTTTTCGGCAGCGGCTCCGTCGCGATCATCAGCGAGTAGAGCGGGAGGTACGCGCGCGACTGGTTGGCGAACTGCACCGTGAAGGCCTCGGTGGCGCGGATCACGTGGTCGGCCTTGACCGTGCCGTGCTCGGTGACGACGCGGCCCGGCTCGATGAACTCCGCAGCGGTCTGCTCGTAGATGACGCCGCCCTTGCGCTCGACTGCCTCGGCGAGACCGCGGGCCAGCGCGGCGGGATTCACGCGCGCGCCGTGCGGCGTGAACGACCCCATGCGTGCGTCGGGGATCTGCACGCGCTCGAGGACCTGCTCGCGGCTGAGGGCCATGACGTCCTGCTCGCCCCAGCCCCACTGGCGATCGTGGTCGACGTGGGCGCGGATGCGCTCTTCCTGCGCCTCGTTGCGCGCGACGCTGAGGATGCCGCCCTTCGCGAAGCCGCAGTTGATGTTCTCTGCGGCGGCACGCTCGCCGATCCAGTCGACGGACTCCCACGTGGCACGCTCGGCGCGACGCACGGCGTCATCGCCGCTGGTCTTCGCCCACTCGGAGTGCACGCCGGCGATGCCGGCTGAGATCCAGCCGCCGTTGCGGCCCGACGCGCCAAAGCCCGCGACCTGGCGCTCGATCACGCGCACGCGCAGCGACGGCTCGGCGTCGAGCAGGCAGTACGCGGTCCACAGACCCGTCATGCCGGCACCGACGATGGCGACGTCGCAGTCGGTGTCGCCTTGCAGCGCAGGGCGCGACGTGATCGTGCCCGGCAGGGTGTCCAACCAGAGGCTGCGATCGCGGATGTGGCGCTCGCTGAAGGTCACGGCGTCGGGACCTTCGCGACGAGCGCGGCCGACTTGGCGATCATCGCGCGCTCGTGATCGTGCAGTTCGGTCCAGGGGCCGCCGCCAACCATCGAGTCATCGACGCCGCTGTCGAGACCGCTCAGCGTCTCGACGATGCGCAGGCCGCAGTACGGCGTGTACTGGTCGGAGTACCCGCCCTCGTGGATCATCAGCAGCTTGCCGCCGCAGAGGCGATCGGCCGCGTCCATCAGCTGTTGCGTGAGGTTCGCGTAGTCCTTGGAGCAGAGGTTCATGCGCGCGTTGATGTCGTAGCGGTTCGCGTCGAGGCCGCTGGCCACGATGATCATGTGCGGCTGGAAGCGATCGAGCGCGGGCAGCACCACGTCGCTGAAGGCGAGGCCGTACGGGCCGATGCCGCCGCCAGCCGGCAGCGGGATGTTGATGTTCGCGCCGGTGCCGGCACCGGTGCCGTTGTCCTCGACGCCGCCGCTCTCCGGCGGATAGCAGCGGTCCTGGTGCAGCGAGATCGTCAGCACCGAGCCGTTGTCGTAGAACGCGTGCTCCGTCCCGTTACCGTGGTGCACGTCCCAGTCGATGATCGCGATGCGCTCGAGGCCGTGGTCGCGCTGCGCGTGCAGAGCGGCGAGTGCCGTGTTGGCGAAGATGCAGTAGCCGCGGCCGAGATCCTTCTCGGCATGGTGGCCAGGCGGGCGCACGAGGGCGTAGGCGTTGTCGACCTCGCCGGTCGCGACGGCGTGCGCGGCGTTCATCGCGCCACCGGCCGCGAGCAGGGCGATGTCGTAGCCGCCCTTGCCGAACGGCGTCTCCTCGCCGGCGTCGCCGCCGCAGTCGTCGGACAGCGCCTTGATGCGATCGATGTAGGCGCGGTCGTGTACACGCTCGATCTCGCGCACTTCGGCCAGGCGGCTCGGGATCATCACGAGCTTCTGCGACAGCCCCGTCGCGTCGAGCAGGTTCTTGAAGCGGCGCTTGCCCTCTGCGGTCTCGGGCGACGGCATCGGCTGGAAGAACGCCTCCGGCGGCAGCCAGTCGGAATACGTGCGGCTATCGAACCAGACGTACTTCTCGTCCCAGACGAATCCCGTGCTCTTCATCGCAAGCTCCTCCTCGGTGCTGACGAGAGCGTAGTCGGACACGCTGCGCAGGGAAAACGGCTCCGTGACGTATGTCCAATCTGGCGCCTTCGGGACATTTTGGATCCGGATCCAAATTTGCCAAAAAACGGTCAATCTGGATCCGGATCCAAATTGGCCAAAAAACGGTCAATCTGGGTCCGGGCCCAGAATGGCGCTTAGTGGCCGGAGGGCGAGAAATGCTGCGTGTCGAGCGTACCGCCCGTCCACGCGCCGCCCCAGCCCCAGGTGGCCGCCGCGAAGATCTTCACAACGGGATCGTTGGGCAGGATCTGCAGCGGGCTCTTACGCTTGGTGCGATCGATGTACTGCCTCGACGCCTTGTGGAAGACGCGGCCGTTCTCGATCCACGGGTTCTCGATCGGGTTGATATCGATTGCGCGGCCGTAGGCGTGGTTCGACCAGCTGCTCGAGCCTGTTGCTGCGCGGCAGTTGAATGCCGAGGTGTTGTCGGCCTCGATTGACTTCCAATCGTCACCACCGTACGCATCAACGGGCTTCATCTGGCGGATCGGATAACCGATCTCGTAGAGGCGCTTGAGCACCATCTGATCGATCATCGCCGCCACGTCGCGATGGACGATCAGCTGGCCGGTGGCCGTGCCGCCGTCGGGCGTGCGGTGCGTCGCGGTGATCAGGCGCAGCTCGCCGAGCGAGACGGGGCAGCCCTTGTGCCACGACACGCCGATCATCGCCTTGCGCATGTCCTTCGGGATCGGCGTGACGGTCGAGGTGTAGCCGGCGGCCTGCGCGGCGGGCGCGGTGAGCGCGACCGCGGCCACGCAGAGGCAGAGAAGGGCGATGCGACGCATGCCCTCACTCTGCCTCATGCTGCGGTCGTCTAGTGGTGCAGCGCGAGCGGCAGGCGCTTCGCGCCCGTGACCGCGAAGGTGAACGCCTTCTTCTGCGCCTTGCCCTTCTTGGGCTTGATCGTCATCGAGCCGCGGCACGTGCCTGCCGCGAGGCCCTTGATCGCCTTGCCGACGACCTTGCAGATCTTCGGCGTCGAGACCGTGGCCGTCGTCTTGGCGCCGGCGGGAGCCCGCAGATTGGCGATCGCGAGGAGTTGCGCGAACGTGGCCTTCTGGCCGACCTTGAGCGAGGTGCTACCGCCTCCACCCGAGCCGCTGCCCGTGGAGGAGGAACCGCCGCCGCCACCGCCGCCGCTACCGCCGTTGTTGGAGCTTTGGCGGCCGACGACGAACTTCGGGGACGAGAACGAGATGTTCGAGATCGTGAGCAGCTGCCCGGCGGTGCCGTTCGTGCCTGCGGTCCATTCCGACCAGGACGGCGTGTACGACCCGGCATCGCCGGTGCGCGCAATCGGCAGCAGGTCGGAGTTGAAGCTCGCGGCGGACGTGCCGAACAGTGTCAGGATCGAGTTCGGCACGAGTGCATAGAACCTGCCGCTGCGGTCGCTGCCGTTCCAATTGAGATGCGGTGCAGCGACGCCATAGGTCAGCGTGGGTGCCTGGCCGGCCGTGATCGGGGACGACTCCAGCGAACCAATGAACGCTGAAGCTGATCCGAAAAGGACGCCCGTGAATGCAGCGTCAAGCGTGGTATCCATGCTCAGGAGAAGTTGAGGTGCGAAGACTTCGCTCGTTGGCCGCGTGGAACTGTCTCCGCAGGAAGACACAGGAATGGTGGTGCACGAATTTGGCATGCCCGCCGAGTTGGGCATGGTCTTGGCCTTGAACTTGATGTGGACGTCGCCGCCGCTCGCCGTCACCGTCGAACTCCAATACGAAGGCACACCGTTGGCCCAGGACCAGCGCAGGGTCGAGTAGGCGCTGTTGAACCCGACGATCAAGTCAATTGTGGTGTTCTCATTGACCGCCGGGATTGCGCTGGTGAGGTCATTGCTCCAGTTCCCAGCATTGCTGTGCCCGAGCCAGATGGAGACGCGGTTTGGCACTGCGTAGCACTGGCCGCCGGGCGTATTCGAGCACGCGTTCACCGGTGCGACAAAGGCATAGATATCAGTGGCCACCTGAGGCGTAGGAGTCTGAACGGGAGACCCGCCGTTGTTGTTGATCACGACGATGTCGGACCCGCCGTTATTGACCGCCAGATACTTGATGAATGGTCGAGCCGCCGTACCGGGCGTCGTGTTGTTCCACCCACCGACGTTCGCATCCGAGGTGTCGAGCCCCGGCGAGTTCTGCTGATGCTGCTCTGCGGTGATGGCCGCAGCTGGTGACGCAGCTACGACGGTCCAGATCGCAGCAAGAGCCAACAGAACAGTCAATTGGCGGACGGCGCGCATTGGATCTCTCCTTCTCCGGGCTTGGGGTCACCCGTGATGCCACGAGTGTAGTACCGGTTCCACGATATGAAAAGGGCTAGAAACCGAACGATCACCTGCGAAGGTGATCTAGCCCACAGAACGCAGCGACTCGAGCGCGCTCGGGTTCTCGAGCGTCGAGAGATCGCCGGGGTCCTCGCCGAGCAGCACGGCGCGGACGGCGCGGCGCACGACCTTCTGGCTGCGCGTCTTCGGCAGCTCCGTCACCTGCAGGATGCGCTCGGGGCGAAAGGCCGGGCCGAGCTCGTGCTCGACGGCTCTGCGCAGGCGCAGCTGGAGGTCGTCGTCGAGCACGACGCCGTCGCGCAGGACGACAAGGCAATGGACGGCCTCACCCTTAACCGGGTGCGGCAGGCCGACCGTGCATGCCTCGCGCACGTCAGGATCCGCGACGAGGGCCGACTCGTACTCGGCCGGGCCGATGCGCTTGCCGGCGATGTTGAGCGTGTCGTCGGAGCGGCCGTGCAGGAACCAGCTGCCCTCGCTCGTGCGCGTGGCCCAATCGCCGTGCGTCCAGATGTCGGGGTAGCGCGACCAGTACGTCTCGACGTACCGGTCGGGCGCGTTCCACAGGCCACGGGTCATGCTCGGGAACGGCGCCTTGATGACGAGCTCGCCGACCTCGTCGGTCAGCGACCCACCCTCCGGATCAAGTACGTCGATGTCCATGCCCGGCATCGGACGGCCAAGCGAGCAGGAGGCAAGCGGCAGCGTGACGTCGCAGCCGATGATGACCGCGCCGATCTCGGTGCCACCCGAGATGTTGATGATCGGGCGCTTGCGGTCGCCCACGACGTTGAAGAGCCACTCGTACGGTTCGGCGTTCCACGGCTCGCCCGTCGAGCCGAACAGGCGCAGCGCCGAGAGATCGGCGGCGCGCGGCAGGTCGTCGCCGTGGCCCTGGAGTACGCGGATCAGTGTTGGCGAGATACCGAGGAACGTCAGGCGCTGGCGCTCGGCGAGCTGCCAGAGACGCCCCGGGTCGGGGAAGTCGGGAGCGCCGTCGAGGCACACCATCGTGACGCCGCTCGCGTGCGCGCCAATCGTGATCCACGGGCCCATGATCCAGCCCATGTCGGTGAACCACATCGCGCGATCGTCGGGGCGCAGGTCGGCCACGAGCCGGCCCTCGAGCGCGAGTTTCACCAGCAGCCCGGCATGCGTGTGAACCGCGCCCTTTGGCTTGCCGGTCGTGCCCGACGTGTAACAGATGAAGGCGGGCGTCTCGCTGTCGACCCAGAGCGTGGGGCAGTCGGCGCCATCGGCACGATCAATCAGCGTGGCGTAGTCGAGATGGGGGTGGCCCTCGCCGCCGACGATGATCACGTGCTCGACCGGTGCGAGCGCCAGCGCCTCTTCGACCGTGGTGCGTACCGGCACGGGCTTGCCGCGCCGCATCGTGGTGTCAGAGGCGATCACGGCCTTGACCGCGCAGTCCTCGAAGCGCGCCGCAATGGCCGTCGCGGAGAACCCAGAGAAGATCGGTACGGCGATCGCGCCGATGCGTGCGGCGGCGTAGATCGCGGCGACCGACTCGACGCCCATCGGCAGGACGATCGCAACGCGGTCACCTTCGGTGACACCAAGCGCGCGGAGTGCCTGGCCGAGCTGGCCGACCTCGTCCCACAACTCGGCGAACGTGCGCGTGCTCTCGGAGAGGTCCTCGTGCTCGACCACGATGGCGAGGTGGTCGCCGCGCTCGGCGACGTGCCGGCCGACGCACGACCAGGCGAGATTGAGACGCCCGCCGATGAACCACTCCGCCCACGCGACGCCGCGCGTGTCGTCAACGACCTGCGTCCACTCCGTCTCCCAACCGAGATCGAGCCAGCGGACGGCCGCGTCCCAGAAGGCAGCGGGCTCGGCGACGGAGTACGCGAGCACATCCTCGTACGTCGCGAGACCGAGGTGTCGTGCCAGCACAGTCGATTGTGCGGCATCGATCGTCGCCGCGTCGGGAATCCACAGGTGCTCGCTCACGCGTGGAAGCCTATCCACACGCGAGCGGGGTCTGCGCGATCTACGTGGGCTCGTTGCATTGGAAGTCGAGAATCTTTTCGCGGCTGAAGCCCACCAGAGGGCAAGCCTCCCCACCGGGTGTTCGATTGGGATGCGAGTCCATGCGATAGTGCGGTCGTGGCTCACGGCGCACCTCAAGGTCTCGGTCGCGGCATTCCCGGCTGTCTGCAGGAACGCAGCTTCCGTCTGCTGCTGACCGGCCAGGCGATCTCGATCATCGGCGACGCGATCTCGATGATCGCGCTGCCGTTCGCAATCCTCGCGATGGGCGGCTCGGTCGGCCAGGTCGGGCTCGTGCTCGCCGCGCGTGCGATTCCCAACGCGATCTTCCTGCTCGTCGGCGGCGTCTGGGCCGATCGCCTGCCGCGGCGCCTCGTGATGCTGACGAGTGATCTGATCCGCGGCGTGATCATGCTGCTCACCTTCGCCGCGCTGGTCTCCGGCCACGGCTCGATCTGGGTGCTCGTCGGGCTGATGGCGATCTACGGCATCGGCGAGGCGTTCTTCCGGCCGGCGCTGTCCGGGATCATCCCGCAGACGGTGTCGGCGGAGCGGCTGCAGGAGGCCTACGGGCTGCTCGCCACGACGCCGGCGCTCGGCATTGCGGTCGGCGGCGCAATTGGCGGTGCGCTGGTGGCGCTGATCAGCCCGGCTGGCGCCATTGCCGTGGACGCCGCGTCGTTTGGCGTCAGCGCCATCTGTCTCGCGCTGATGCAGACACAGGGCTCGCCGAGTCCGTGGAAGAACCGCAACTTCCGGCACGATCTGAGCGAGGGCTGGACGGCGTTTTCGTCGCGGCATTGGCTGGTCGTCGTCGTGATCGGCGAGGTGCTCTATGCGCTCTTCGTGATGCCCTCGATCTACGCCGTCGGCCCCGCGATCGCCGACGAGAAGCTCGGTGGCGCGAGCTCGTGGGCAGCCGTCGTCTCGGGCTTCGGGATCGGGTTCCTGGTCGGCGGCCTGACCGCGATGAAGTTGCGTCCGCAGCGCCCGTTGATCCTCGCGTACATCCTCTGCATCCCCTTCGCGTTCTTCTTCATCGCGCTCGCGCTCGCGCCTCCGGTGATCGTGCTGGCGCTCGCGGCGATCATCGCCGGCTCGGTGATCTCCATCTCCGGCACGTTGCTCGAGACCACCATCACCCGCGAGGTGCCCGCGGACCTCCGGTCGCGCGTTGGCTCGTTTCGCACGCTCGGCAGCGTCGCGATGCTGCCTGTCGGCATGATCCTCGTCGGCCCGATCACCGGCGCGTTCTCGAACACCGGTGCCGAGATTCTCGCCTTCGTCGCCGTTCTCGTGAACGCCGCGATCGTGCTCGGGACGCCAAGCGTGCGTGCGCTGCGGGCGAAGTATCCCGACGCTGATTCGCCGGAGCCCGAGGGCGACCCGCTCGACACGGTGCCGTCGGTCGAAACGGTCGTCTGATGGATAAGCAGGCGCTGCGCACCGAGCTCCGCGCTCGTCGTCGAACACGCTCCGATGCCGATCTCGAGGCCTGGGGCACGCTCCTCGCTGCGCACGTGGCGAGCATCCCCGGCCAAACGCTGACGGCCTTCGTGGGTGCGGGGGGCGAGGTGCCCACGCTGCCGCTCCTCGACGCGCTCGTTGCGGACGGCCGCCGCGTGCTGCTGCCCATCACGCTCGACGACATGAACCTTGATTGGGCGGAGTACACCGGCGCCGACGGGCTCGTCTCCGTCGCGCGTGGTCTCTTTGAACCCACGGCGCCCCGCCTCGGCCTCGACGCAATTGCCGACGCCGACACCATTCTCGCGCCGGCGCTCGCCGTTGATCGGATGGGCCAGCGCCTCGGACAAGGTGGCGGCTGCTACGACCGCTCGCTCCCGCGCGCCTCCGGCGAGGTGATCGCGATCGTCGCCGACGACGAGCTTCTTGACTCCGTCCCGACCGAGCCGCACGACCTACCGGTCGCCGCCGTCATCACGCCCTCGGCGGGCCTGATGCGCTTCCCGCGCGGCTGAGTGCGCGTCGCATCGCGCTTGGACGCACCTGCGCGCGCACCCACGTGATTGCTGGCTCGTTTCATGCGAACCTGTGCGAGCCCGCACCGGCACACTGACGGAACGCGGTCGGCCAAGCCAGACGGCGCGCCGCGCATGCCGGGATTCGCGTCGAATCTCCGCAATTTGCGAGAGCCTTGGGGACGTGACGAAGTCGGCACACGTAACCATGCGGGATCCAGGGCGAATTGCCTGACGTGATGGGCCCGGGCCCATCACGTCCATCACGTCAGCAGGTGGGTTGCGAAATCCGGTGGGACTGGACGGCGCTGCCGAGTAGGCTCTCCGCATGGCTGACCTCGGCGAACACGGCATTCGGAATGCAGACCAAGAGGCGCACTACGCGCAGCTGAAAGAGCAGCGTGGGCGCCTCGATGGCCTGTACGGCACGCTGACGCTCCATCGCGGGTTGGCCGAGATGATGCTCGAGATCGGACGGTTTTACCGGACCGCCGCGACCGTGCCCGATCGCTACCGCGAGGCGGCAACGCTGGCCGTGGCCAACGAGACGAAGTGCGCGTACGTGTGGTCGAAGCACGAGCCGACGGCACGGAGCGCTGGCATGCCGCAGGAGGCGATCGAGGCGCTGCGCGCCGGCCGCTACGACGACGCTTCGCTGTCGGGCGAGGAGCGCGATGCCGTGGCGGTCGCGCTCGAGGCGCTCGCGCTTCACTCGATTCCCGCCGACCTGCAGGAGCGCGTGATCGCGACGTGGGGCGTGGAGGGGCTGCTCGAGCTGAGCGTGCTGGCCGGCGTCTATCGGATGATCGCCGGCTACCTCGCGTCGATCGACGTGCCGCTGCCCAGCGATGGAGCCGACCCGTGGGGCCCCAACCCCGGGCCGGGGCTCGGTGGCGCGTAGCGCCTAGATCGCGGGGCGGCGATCCGCCCACGGGCGGACGGCCTCGACGGCCGCGCCGATGCGCAGCGCGACGTCGTCGCGATCCTTGCGCGTGATGATCTGCAGGCCGACGGGCAGTCCCTCGTCGGACCAGCCAGCCGGCACGCTCAGCGCGGGGCACGGGCTCGTGAAGTTGAACTGGCTCGTTATGTCGAGCGCGTAGTAGCGGCCGTCGTCCTGCGTGCGGTAGTGCGCGTACTCATCGGTATCGATCGGCAGCGGCAGCTGCGCCATCGTCGGGCAGAGCAGCGCGTCGTAGTCGCGGTGCACGGCGGCAAGCTGCGACCACGCCTTTTGGCGCACGAGCTCGAGGCGCTTGAACGTGACGGCGTCCAGCTTCAGGCCGTGCTCGATCAGGCGCTTGACGGTCGGGTCCATCTTGTCCCCGTACTCCGGCAGCGTGTCGCCGAACCACGCGGCGAGGTAGACACTCCAATGCTCGCCCCAGGCGTCGGCCACCTCGCGCGTCCAGCCGAGGTCTACCTCTTCGACGATCGCTCCGGCCTCGGCCAGTGCCGCCGCGGCCGCACGCACTTCGCGCTCGACCTGCGGATCGACGACGTAGTCGCCGAGATCGACGTCGAGCGCCAGTCGCAGCCCGCGCACATCGCTCGGGATCGGTGTCGTCCAATCGAGTGTCGCCGTCTGCGACAGCGCGTCGCGATCGTCGTAGCCGGCCGCCGCGAGGAGGAACAGCCGCGCATCGTCGATCGTGCGGGCGAGTGGGCCGAAGTGGTGGATCGTGTCCCAGCTCGACGGCACGACGTCGAGCGGAATGCGACCGAACGCGGGCTTGAGGCCTACCAGGCCGCAGTAGCTCGCGGGGATGCGGACCGAGCCACCCATGTCGGTGCCCTCGGCGAGCGGCACGCAGCCGGTCGCGACGGCAACGGCCGAGCCGCCGGACGAGCCGCCCGGGTTGAGCGCCGGGTTCCACGGGTTGCGGGTCGGACCCCACAGGGGGCTGCGGGTGAAGCTCGAGTACGCGAACTCCGGCGTCGTCGTCTTGCCGACCACGATCGCGCCTGCCGCGTGCAGTCGCTCCACGATCACGCTGTCGTAGTCGGGCACGTGATGCTCGTGGGAGTACGACCCGAGCGTCGTGCGATCACCCTTGGTCGCGGTCAGGTCCTTGATCGCAATCGGCACGCCATGCAGCGGGCCAAGGGGCGCGCCGGTAGCGACAGCCTGCTCGGCGGCACGAGCCTGCTCGAGCGCGCGCTCGGGAAACGTGAAGCAGAAGCAGTTGAGCTGCGGGTTGACCTCGGCGATGCGGTCGAGCGAGCTCTGCACGACCTCGACGGGGGAGAGGTCGCCGCCGGCGATGCGCGCCGCCTGCTCGACTGCGGACAGCTGCCAGATCGCGTTGCTCATGCGGAGAACCGTAGCGTGGGCGCGGTCACCGAAGCCACTTCGGGCATGCACTAGGGTGGCGGCATGAGCGTTGCAAAGGCAGCCCCGCCGCAGACCGCCGTGCGATTTCGGCATCGACGACGCCCGCCGGCGATTCACTTTGGACTGATCGGCGGCGCCTTCCTGGTCGCGGGTGCGTTCACGACGTCGAGTCACCTCTGGCAGGCCGTGCTTTTGCTCGCTGCTGTCGGCGCCGTGGCGCTTGGCTGGCTGGGGCGGGAGCGCTTGTGGATCGAGGACCAGCTGATCACGGAGACGTCGGCAGTGATCGTCCATGCCGACGGTGCGATGTTCGAACTCGGCATCGACGACATTGCGCGAGTCGCCGAGCGCCGCAATGCGATCGCCTTCATACGTGCCGATGGGGCGGAGCTGCGCTTCAACCGCAATCCGCACGTCAAACGTGTGAAGCACGTCCTGCTGGCCGTTGCGCCCGAACTGGACTGGGTCGACGAGGTCGATCTTGCCTGCGATACCTGAGGGATCCAGTGGTAGTCGGCCCGTGCGGTCGGCAGACGCGAGGGAACCACCCCTGCGAGCAGGTCGCCACGCTGGTACCCTGCTCGCTATGAACGCCGCAACCCTTCGCCTTGCCGTTGTCCCGCGCACCGGCATCCTCACTGACGCCCTGCTGATTCTCGGCGGCGCGCTCTTCCTCGCCCTGTGCGCGCAGATCTCGTTCGAGCTGCCGTTTACGCCGGTGCCGATCACGCTCCAGACGTTCGGCGTGCTGCTGATCGGCGCGTCGTACGGCGCCGTGCGCGGTGGCCTCACGGCTGCGGTCTACCTGCTGATGGGCATCGTCGGCCTGCCGGTCTTCGCGGATCGTACCCACGGGCTCGACGTCGTGATCGGCGCGACGGGTGGCTATCTCGTCGGCTTCATCCTCGCGGCTGTCGTCGTCGGTCTTCTGGCCCAGCGCAAGTGGGACCGCCGATTCTCGTCGGCCGTCACCGCGATGCTGACCGGCACCGTGATCATCTACGCCTGTGGCCTTGTCTGGCTCAAGCACGATCAGGGCCTCGACGTCGCGACGACGCTCGAGTACGGCCTGTACCCGTTCGTGCCGGGCGACCTGCTGAAGCTCTACCTGGCCGGTGCTCTGCTGCCGGGTGCGTGGCGGCTGGTCTCCAAGCTGCGCGGCTAATCATCGTCAGCCGCATTTCGGCTGGGCGTAAAACGCCAGTACCCTGCTGGGCGTGAACGAGGTTCCGACCACAGCTGAGGTTGTCGTGATTGGCGGTGGTGCCGTCGGGCTCAGCGCGGCGTATCTGCTTGCTAAGCGCGGCGTCGACACAGTGGTGCTCGAGCGCAACCACATCGGCAGCGGTGCCTCGGCGGGCACGGCGTGCATGATCACGCCGAGTCATTCGGACCGCACGGCTTCGCCTGCGGCGCTCAAGAGCGGGCTCCGCTTCCTGCTCGATCCGAAGGCGCCGTTGAAGCTGCGACCGAAGCCGAGTGAGCTCGCCTGGGTCGCGCGCTTCACTGCGTCATCGCTCAGCGAGGAGCGGGCGGAGGAGGGGACGGTGCTGCTGCGCGAGCTCGCGCTTCGCAGCACGCAGCTGCATCGTGAGTGGAGCGACGAGCTCGGTACGGGTCTGGTGATGAACGGCACGCTCAACCTCTGGTCCGGCCCCGATGCGGATGCGCAGCGCGCCGCGGTGGTTGCCGAGGCGCGCCATGCCGGGCTCGCGATCGAGGAGCTCGACGCCACGCAGATCGCGGCGCTTGAGCCGTCGGTGCGCGGTGCGACGCACGGGGCACTGGCCACCGATGATGGGCACGTCGATTCGCTGCGTTTCACCGAGTGCGTCGGCGAGGGCGTGCGTGCCAACGGCGGCACGATCGTCGAGGGCGTCGAGGTGCTACGCATCGATCGCTCCGGACCGCGCATCCGTCTCGCCACCACGCAAGGGGCGATCACGTGCGAGCGCGTGGTCGTCGCCGCCGGCGTCTGGACGCGTCGCTTCGCGGAGGACGTCGGCACGTCGCTGCCGATCACACCGGCGAAGGGCTACCACGTCGAATTTGAGGGCGCCGTCTCCGATGCGCAGCGCCCGATCTACTTCAGCGAGGCACACTGCGTCGCCACACCGCTCGACGGGCGCATCCGCATCGCCGGCACGCTCGAGATCGGCACGGACCCCGACACGATCGACATGCGCCGCGTCGACGCACTGCGCGAGGCCGGCCAGCGCAACCTCGATGGCGTGCCGGACGAGGCCTCCCACATCTGGATGGGGCAGCGCCCGCTCAGCTCCGACTCGATGCCGCTGATCGGCCCGCTGCCGGGCGATCCGCGCGTGATCATCGCGTCGGGCCACGGCACCCTCGGCATCACGCTCGCGCCGGTGACGGGCGAGCTCGTCGCCGATTGCATCACGGGCGATGCGGATACCACCGACCCGCTGCTCGACCCGAGTCGCTTTCGCTGAGCTGCGATTAGCGGCGACCGAGCAGGTGCATCGCGGCGCTGCGGCCGGCGATGCCAGAGACCGCGCCACCGCGGCGAGCACCCGATCCGCAGAGCAGCACGCGGTCGTACTGCGTGGCGACGCCCCAGGTGCCGACCTCTTCGGGCGACTCCGCCCACGGCCATTGCAGGTCGCGGTGGAAGATGTTGCCGCCGGGCAGGCCGAGCGCGTCCTCGAGGTCGAGGGGGCACTTGGCCTCGATGCAGGGCTGGCCATCCTGATCAAGCGCGATCACGTCCATCAGCGGCTCGGCGAGATGCGCCTCAAAGCCACTGATCGTGCGTGCGAGATACTCGGCAGTGGTGCCCTTCGGATCGTCCGCGAAGAGCGCGTCGGGGGCGTGGAGACCGAACAGCGTGAGCGTCTGGTAGCCCTTCGCCTGGAGTTCGGCCGAGAGGATCGAGGGGTCGGTCAGCGTGTGGCAGTACAGCTCGCTCGGCGGCTTCGAGGGCAGCTTGCCACTCTTGGCCTCGCGGTACGCGGTCTCGAGTTCGGCGTAGCCCTCGTCGACGTGGAACGTGCCAGCGAAGGCCTCTCGCGGATCACGGCCGCTCTTCAACTTCGGTAGGCGCCTGAGCACCATGTTGACCTTCAGCTGGGGGCCGACGGGCTTTGGCTGCGGCGGCTCGTCGCCCATCAGGCGCGCGAGGACAGTCGGAGCGACGTTCGCGAGGACGGTTGGCGTGTGTGTGGTGTGCTCGCCCGTGGCGTCGCGCCACGTCACCTCGGCGCCATCGGGCGTCTCGCGGATCGCAACGACATCGGCGCCGGTCAGGATCTCGGCGCCGGCCTTGCGTGCTGCGCGGTCGAGCGCACCGGAGACCGCGCCCATGCCGCCGGCGGGGACCTTCCAGTCACCCGTGCCGTCGCCGACCACGTGGTAGAGGAAACACCGGTTCTGCTGCAGCGACGGGTCATTGGCCGAGGCGAAGGTGCCGATCAGACCATCGGTCAGGACCACACCGCGCAGCAGGTCGTCGTCGATCGAACGCTCGATCCAGTCGCCCAGCGGGCGCTCGGCAAACGCCTCCCAGACATGAGGGATGTCGCTGAACAGCGCGCGTGCCTCGTCCTTCGACGGCAGCGTGCCGAGCAGGGTGGGGGCGAGGCGCGTGGCGATTTCCTGCGCGTCGCCGTAGAACGCCTGCCATTGCGCCCACGCCTTATCGGTCCCCGTGAGGGACCGCATCGACAGCGCGGTCGTCGCGTCGTGGCGGGCGGCGAGCAGGCCGGTGTCGCGGCCATCGCGGTGGGTCGGCGTGTACGACGAGATCTCACGCGAGCGCAGGTCGAGATCGAGGTCGAGCTCGCTGATCAGCTCGCGCGGCATCATGGAAACGAGGTACGCGTAGCGCGAGACGCGCACGTCAACGCCCTTGAAGGGGCGCTCGGAGACCGCAGCGCCCCCGGTCTCGTCGAGCCGTTCGAGGACGAGCACGCGGCGGCCGGCGAGGCCGAGATAGGCAGCGGCGGTCAGGCCGTTGTGGCCTCCGCCGACGATGACGACGTCGTACGACATAGGCTGCACGGTATCTGCTCGCGGGCCGTATGTGTGCACCTGACACACGGGGCGCGCGAAGACGGTCCAACGAGAACCACCCTTCTCCCTTCCCTAAAGGCCCAATGTCTGTACCATTACCGCCTATGCCGGCAGGGACGCCTGCCGTGCGCTCTGACTACACGTTTTGGAGGCCGACAGATGTGCGGAATCGTGGGACTGTTCGCCAAGACCCCTGAGGTCGAGGCGAACCTGGGGGCGCTCCTGGCGCCAATGCTGTACGAGATGAGCGACCGTGGGCCAGACAGTGCCGGCGTTGCCTTCTACCGCAATCCCGTCGCGTCTGGCAACACGAAGCTGACGCTGCAGTGCGACGACCCGCATCACGATTGGGAGCTGATGCGCGACGCGCTGGCCGACCGCTTCGGTGCCGACAACGACGTCGTCCGCCGCGCCAACCATGCCGTCCTCGTGGCGCACGATGACGCGGCCCCGGTCGAGGCCTGGATCGAGGAGCAGTACCCCGACGTCAAGATCATGAGCGCCGGTGAGGCGATTGAGATCTACAAGGAGACCGGCCGCCCCGAGCAGTTCATCGAGACGTTCGACATCAAGTCTCTCAACGGCACGCATGCGCTCGGCCATACGCGCATGGCGACCGAGTCGAAGGTGACGACCGCCGGCTCGCATCCGTTCTCGACGGGCCTCGACCTCTGTCTCGTCCATAACGGCTCGCTGTCGAACCACAACGGCCTGCGCCGCATGCTGCGCCGCGAGGGGATCCGCTTCCAGACCGAGAACGACACCGAAGTCGCCGCCGGCTACATGATGTGGCGCCAGCGCGAGGGTGACTCCATGCAGCAGATGATGGACAACGCCTTCGAGGATCTGGACGGCTTCTACACGTTCCTGATCGGCACGCGCGACGGCTTCGCCGTGGTGCGCGACCCGATCGCGTGCAAGCCGGCCGTGATCGCCGAGACAGACGAGTGGGTCGCCATGTCGTCCGAGTACCGCTCGATCGCGACGTTGCCGGGCGCCGAGAAGGCGCAGACGTGGGAGCCCGCTCCCGCGACGATCTACGCGTGGGAGAAGGAGAAGGTCTGATGACGACTGCGACCGACATCGAGGTCGTCGACCTCGCCGTCACGCCGCTGCGCGAACTGAATCAGCGGCTGCACGACGCGAAGAACGGCGGCCCCAAGAGCTGGAAGATCGTCAACCCGAACGGCGCGCACGCACTCGCCGTCGGCATCGACGCCGAGCTCGACGTGCTGATCGAGGGCCACACGGGCTACTACACCGCCGGCATGAACAAGCACGCCAACGTGACGATCGACGGCAACGCCGGCGTCGGTGTGGGCGAGAACATCATGAGCGGCACGATCCGCATCTCCGGGAACGCCTCGCAGGCGTGCGCGGCGACGGGTCGCGGTGGCCTGGTGGTCGTCGACGGTGACGCGGCCGCGCGCTGCGGCATCTCCATGAAGGGCGTCGAGATCGTCGTCAAGGGCGACATCGGCCACATGAGCGCATTCATGGCGCAGTCGGGCACGCTGGTCGTGTGCGGCGACGCCGGCGACGCGCTCGGTGATTCGATCTACGAGACGCACATCTACGTGCGCGGCTCCGTCAAGGGCCTGGGCGCAGACTGCATCGAGAAGGAGCTGAAGGACTTCCATCGCGAAGAGCTCGGCCGACTGCTCGAGGTGTCGGGTGCCGACGCGAAGGTCGACGAGTTCAAGCGCTACGGCTCGGCCCGCCAGCTTTATAACTTCAACATCGACAACGCCGGCGCGTACTAGGGAGCTGACGATGACTGATTTCGATCCCACGGGCCCGAACGGCACCAACTGGCATCCGGGGCTCCGCGAGTCCTACATCTTCGATCGCAACACGATCCATGAGATCCGTCGCGCGGCGAGCCAGGGCATCTACGACATCCGCGGCTTCGGCGCCAAGCGCAAGCTGCCGCACTTCGACGACCTGCTGTTTCTCGGCGCCTCGATGTCGCGCTATCCCCTCGAGGGCTATCGCGAGCGGTGCTCGACCGACGTCGTGCTCGGCACGCGCTTCGCGAAGAAGCCGATCCATCTGAAGATCCCCGTCACGATCGCCGGCATGAGCTTCGGCGCCCTGTCGGGTCCGGCCAAGGAGGCCCTCGGTCGTGGCGCGACGATGGCGGGCACGTCGACGACCACCGGCGACGGCGGCATGACGGAGGAGGAGCGCGGCCACTCCGAGCTCCTCGTCTACCAGCTGCTCCCGTCGCGCTACGGCATGAACCCCGACGATCTGCGTCGCGCTGACGCGATCGAGGTCGTCGTCGGCCAGGGCGCGAAGCCCGGCGGCGGCGGCATGCTGCTCGGCCAGAAGATCTCGGATCGCGTCGCCGAGATGCGCAACCTGCCGAAGGGCATCGACCAGCGCTCCGCGTGCCGTCACCCCGACTGGACCGGCCCGGACGATCTCGAGATCAAGATCCAGGAGATCCGCGAGATTACCGACTGGGAGAAGCCGATCTACATCAAGATCGGTGCGAGCCGCCCGTACTACGACACGCAGCTGGCCGTAAAGGCCGGTGCCGACGTGATCGTCCTCGACGGCATGCAGGGCGGCACGGCCGCCACGCAGGATGTGTTCATCGAGCACGTCGGCCTGCCGACGCTCGCGTGCATCCGCCAGGCCGTGACGGCGCTGCAGGAGATGGGCATGCACCGCGAGGTGCAGCTGATCGTCTCTGGCGGTATTCGCAACGGTGCCGACGCCGCCAAGGCGCTCGCACTCGGTGCGGACGCGGTGTCGGTTGGCGTCGCGGCGATGATCGCCCTCGGCGACAACGACCCGGCCTACGCGGACGAGTACGCCAAGATCGGCTCGGCCGCCGGCTTCTACGACGACTGGCACGAGGGCAAGGACCCCACGGGCATCTCGACGCAGGATCCGGAGCTCGCCGCGCGCTTCGACCCGGAGCAGGGTGGACGCCGGCTCAACAACTACCTGAAGACGATGACGCTCGAGATCCAGACGCTCGCGCGTGCTGCAGGCAAGAGCAACATCCATAACCTCGAGCCCGAGGACCTCGTGGCGCTGACGATCGAGTCGGCCGCGATGGCGCAGGTGCCGCTGGCCGGCACCGACTGGATTCCTGGCCAGTCGGGTGGAGGCCTTTAGGCCTCCACCCGACTGGGCGTGGATGTTCCAAAGGGGTCAGACCCTTTTGGAACATCCACGCGCGAAGCGGGAGGTTCGGCGGGCGGGATCGATGTTCCAAAAGGGTCTGACCCCTTTGGAACATCCACGTAGAGGGTGATCATGGGCGGCGCTACGCTTCGCCCATGATCACCCTCTACGGCATCCCCGGTACCGCCACCTCCGCTCCCCACATGGTCTTGGAGGAGATCGGCACGCTCTACGACTTCGTGTTGGTCGAGCGCACCGAGGACGGCGTGCCGACATCGCCCGCCGGCTACCTGGAGATGAGTCCGTTCGGCAAGGTGCCGGTGCTTAAGCACAACGAGCTCGTGCTGACCGAGTCGGCGGCGATCTGCCTGCACCTCGCGGACGCGTTTCCCGATCACGACCTGATCCCGAAGGTCGGCACGCCCGAGCGGGCTGAGGCCGTGCGCTGGCTGATGTTCCTGACGAACACCGTGCAGGCGGCGTACCTACGCTTCTTCTATCCGGCGCGACACACGGCCGATGCCAACGGTGCCGACGCCGTCGTTGCCGCGGCCGTCGTCGAGTTGACGGCGCTGCGCGACGAGATCGCCAAGCAGCTCGGCAACGGCCCCTTCTTGCTCGGGCAGACGTTCACGATCGCCGACATCTACCTCGCGATGCTGTCGTCGTGGGGTACCGAACTCGAGGGCGACGCAAACTGGTGGAAGGTGCCGTCGCTCGCCGCGCACTACGACGCCGTGCTGGCTCGCCCGGGGTGCCGCAAGGCCGTCGAGGACGAGGGCGGCCCGCTCAGCGCTCCGTGACCAATCGGTGAAGACCAGCGGGGCCGCCAGCCTTGGCGCGTACCCTTTGCACGGATGAGCGCCTACCTCGAGACCTCGCGCGGGTGGTATCTGCGCGTGCCGACGCTCGTGCGAGAGGTCGCGTTCGCTCTGATCATCGCCGCTATCGGCGTTGTGATCGTCACCCATGCCCTCCCCAAGCCAGACGATGCCTCGGCGCATCTCTACCGGGCGCTCCTCGTCGCGCGTAACGCGACGCTGTGGGATAACTATTGGTACGGCGGGGACTATCCGCTGGCGTCGTATTCTCTGCTCGCGTATCTGCCACAGCGCGTGATTGGACCGGCGATGCTGGCAGCGCTGTCCGTGATCGCGACCGCTGGGCTGTTCGCGTGGCTGGTCGTCAAGCGCTGGGGGTATCGCGCCGCGTGGGGCTCCCGAATCGCGGCGTTGCTCGTGCTTGGCCCGTTGTTCACCGGCGGGTATGCCTACGCGATCGGCGCTGCGGCTCTGCTCACGTGCCTCGTTGCGTTGCAGTACCACCGGCTCGTGGTTGCGGGTCTGCTCGGAGCGCTGACACTCGGCCTGAGTCCGCTCGCCTTCGCCTTCCTCGGTTTGATTCTGACGGCCGTCTGGCTCGAGCACCGACGCTTCGAACCGCGCACGTTCGTGGTGGCGGCGTGGCTCGGAGTGCTCGTCGTCGTCCAACTTGCCATCGGCTGGCTGTTTCCGTCGGAGGGGGTGTACCCCTTCCTCTTTTCACACTTGATCGCCGTTCTGAGTCTGTCAGTCGTCGGCGTAGCGATTGCACGGCGGCGTCCCGAAACGCACTTGATCATGTGGCTCCTGATCGTCTGGGCGATCGGCTCAATCGTGCTGTTTGCCGTGCCCACACCGATCGGCGACAACCTCGTACGGTTGCGCTACTTCCTCTTTCCCGTGCTGCTGATCGCGGTGATGCTCACGTCGTGGCGGCCACGGATCTTGGTCGCACTGGCGCTCGCCGGCTCGTTCGCGTACGGGGCGGTGCCGGACCTGAGCGCCGCCATGTTCCGTACCGATGCTCGCCCGACCACGCCCGCATTCTGGCAGCCCGCGATCGCCTTCCTCAACCAGCACCAGACGCCGGATTACCGCGTGGAGGTCGTGCAGACCGCGGGACGATGGGAGGCCTACTGGATCCCGCAGGCCGGCTTCGCCCTCGTGCGCGGCTGGTTCCGCCAGTTCGACCTCGTCGACAACCCCGTGCTCTACCAGGAGACGATCACGCCACGGGAGTTCCAAGCGTGGCTCCGGTCGCGCGCAGTGCGCTACGTCCTCCTGCCGAACACGCCACTCGACACGGATGGCGCGAAGGCTGAAGCACAGCTCCTGCGCTCCGGCACGTCCGGCCTTGCCATTGTCGCGCGGATGGGTGACTGGACGATCTATGAGCTACCGAATGCCACTCCGCTGATGACGGGGCCGGGGCAGGCGACGATCACGGAGCAGGGGCACTCGACGCTGGTCGGCACGGTGACCGAACCGGGTCGCTACGTTTTGCGGGTGCGGTGGATGCCGTACTGGCAGCTCGCCGGCGTGGCCGATTGTGTTGCGCCAGGCCCCAACGGCCAGACCATCGTCCGTACCGCGGCGCCGGGTGGGTTCGCGCTGAAGGCTCCGGAGCGCGCCGATCTACTGGTCGAGCGCATCCTGGACGCGCCGGCGACCGACGCGACCTGCGCTTCCTAGCCGAACCCGAGCTGCGTGAGCAAGATCGGGTAGACGAGCTTCGTATTGGCAAGCCGTTGCGCCGGGTCGATCACGTCGTGTGGCAGGCCGTCAGACTTGGGGAAGACGTACGTCTCGACGGCGGCGCCGTGGGCGCTCCAGTCGGCGGCCAGCTGATCCACCGCGGTGTTGATGATCACCTCGTCGTTGGCATTCGTGTCGACGGCGATCGTGTGCACGGCCGGCGCAGTGGTCGCCGCCTGCTCGCGGACCGACCGCCCGAGCAGAAGCATCGAGGCCAGCGAATGCGTTGAGGTACCCGAGTAGGCGTGGTTGAGGGTGTCGGGGTCGCTGCCGGCGATCGAGATGTCGGGCAGGCGGCCGAAGGCGTTGGCGAACAGCGGATTGGCGAAACCCGGAATGGCCGCCAGTTGCAGTGCCGGTGCGATTGCGACCACACGCTCGACGTCAGGGCGGTTCTGCGCGACCCACGCGGCCAGGACGCCACCCATCGAGAGGCCCATGACGCGCCGCTTGCGACCGAGGCCGTCGGCGATGTCAACGGCCTGCTCGGTGTACTGACGCAGGCCCTCGGCCGTGATGCCGCCGAGGTTGTCAATCGAGCCGATCTTCGTGCCGGAGGCATCGGCGAAGCCATGGTGCGGCTCGCGCAGGATCAGGACGTTGGCGCCCTTGTCGTACAGCTGCTGCCCGAGCTCGAGGAACTGCTTGGGACAGTTCGACCAGCCGTGGAAGAGCACGACCGACACCTCGGTCTGGCTGCCGTGTGTCAGCAGGCGGGACTTGCACGGCGCGAACACGCCGTGCTGTTCGACTGCTGCGAGCGCATCGAAGCGCTTGACCGCCGTTGCGTAGTCGGCTGCCGGATTGGGATGCGAGGCAACGTCACCCGGCGACTCCGGGATCAGCGCGAGAGCAAGCGCGAGCACGATGACGACGCCGAGCACCGCGCCGATCACGATCGCGGCGAGACGCAACCGGGGGTGTCGTCGGGGCGCGCCGTTCATGCCGAGACGTTACCGGGCGGGTACGCCGCTCGTCGGAATCAGCGCCTGCCATTCCGGCATCGCGAGGCAGACCTCGGCCCAGGCCTGGAGCCGCGGCACCTGGCCGAGATCGACCGGCGCATTGGCAACACGGTGGAGTACCGGCGTTGCCGCGATGTCGGCGATCGTGCGACGGCCGAGGCACGCCCACGGGCCGACCGGGTCGAGCACCTGCATCGCCTGGTTCAGCTTCGGCACCACGGCGTCGAACTTCTTCTGCACCTCATCCTCCGGCGCCGCGTCCTTCGAGAACGCGCCGGTGCCGAGCACGATGCCGTACTGCGCCGCCTCGTACGAGAACAGCGCCGGCCGCACGACCAGCGCCCACAGATCGAGCACCCAGTCGATCGTCGCGCGCTCCTTGGCGTCACGCGGATACAGGTCCGCGCGGCCCTCGCGATCGGCCAGGTACCGCAGGATCGTGTTCGACTCGGCGAGGTGAAAGCCGTCGTCGACGAGTGCCGGAATCCCACCCATCGGATTGACGGCCAGGTGCCACTCGGCGCGCTCGACCTCGAACGGCACCTCGAGCACCGTGAAGTCGAGGCCCACGACGTCGAGCATCAGCTGCGCCTTCTGCCCGTTCGACGAGAACGGGTGGGTATGCAGGGTGATGCTCATCGGAACTCCTCAGGAGAAGGACTGGGGGAGATCGCGGACGAGGCCCGAGATCGTCTTGAACTGCGGATGGTCGGCGCCGACCATCATCTCGAACAGCGCCAGCTCGACGCCGCTCGGCACCATCCCGGCCGCGCGCATGCGGCGCACGCCAACCTCGCGGCTCGAGGTCGTGCGGCTCGCGATCGCGTCGAGCGCCACGTGCGCCTGGCGGCCGCCGCGCAGAATGTCGGCGACCGACTGCTGCACGCAGACGTGGGCCTCGATGCCGCAGACGATGATCTGGTCGCGACCGAACTGGTCGAGCTGAGCGACCGTCTCGGGCGCCCCGAGCGACGAGAACGAGCGCTTCTCAATCGGCGTGACGCCGGCCAGCCCCTCTGCGAGCTCCGCGACCGTGTGGCCGAGGCCCTTCGGGTACTGCTCGGTGACGATGATCGGCACGTCGAGCGCGACGCAGCCTTGGATCAGCGCGTCGCAGTGGGCGACCATCGCGCCCCAGCCGTCGATGTGCGCCCGGAAGGCCTCCTGTACGTCGACGACGAGCAGCAGCGCGCGGTCCTGATCGAGGCGGTCGGGGACGTGTCGCATACGGGAACCGTAGCCGACACCGAACGGCAGGATTCGCGGCGAATCCGCCGTACGACAAGGATAGACCAACCCCAGGAGGAACCCTGTATGTCTGCCGTGCCCGGAATGCCCCCCGAACTGAAGACCGCCCTCGCGAAGAGCTGGAAGCTCCTGCTCACCGCGGGCATCATCAGCGCCATTCTCGGCGCAATCGCGATCATCATCCCGCCGCTGGCGTCGGTGACGATCACGCTGCTTGTCGGCATCCTGCTGCTGGTCGGCGCCGTGGCCTACGTCGCCGAGGCGATCTCGCGCGGCACGACCAGCCATCGCATCTGGAGCTTCATCGTCGCGATCATCTACGTGATCGCTGGCGTGTGGCTGATCGTCAACCCGGCTGAAGGCACGATCACCCTGACGTGGGTGCTCGCGATCTTTTTCCTCGTGATCGGCATCTTTCGCATCCTCGCCGGCATCCAGGCCCGCGGGAAGGTCCCGAACGCCGGCTGGACGATCGTCAACGGCATCCTCGCCGTAGTCATCGCGGCACTCGTGATCGCCAACCTGCCGTCGTCGGCCGCGTGGGCGATCGGCCTGCTCGTCGGCATCCAGCTCTTGTTCGACGGCATCATGATGATCGCCGCCGGTATGGCCGCCAAGAAGCTCTTCGAGGGCGGCACGGTCTAGCGCTTCCCGGCGCAAGCCGGACTCCTGCGTAAGGTTCGGCGAGGGGCGCACGACAGCACGTCGTCCGCCTCTCGCCTGAGCCTCACGCATGCCACGACGCTTCATCCACGCCGCCGATCTGCACCTCGACAGCCCGTTTGCGGGCGTCGGGTCGTTGCGGGAGGGCTTCGCTGACGTGATGCGTGACGCGTCACTCGATGCGTGGGACGCGCTGATCGACTGCTGCCTCGACGAGGAGGCCGAGTTTCTGGTGATCAGTGGCGACCTCTTTGATCGCGCTGACGGCACGCCGCGTGGGCGTTCGCGCGTGCGCCGCGGCATCGAGCGCCTGCAGGAGCGCGGTATCCGCGTCTTCGCCGTGCACGGCAACCACGATCCGCTCAGCGGGCGCTCGCCGCTGGCCGGGCTCGAGGGCGTGCACGTGTTTCGCAAGGACGTGCCGACCAGCGAGACGATCGACCTGCCGGCCGGGCCGGTGACCGTGCACGGGGTCTCGTTCGGCAAGCGCGAGGTGACCGAGAATCTGGCGCTCAAGTTCGAGCGCGGCGATGCACCGGGCCTGCATGTCGGCGTCCTTCACTGCTCACTCGGCGAGCGCGAAGGGCACGGGACGTACGCGCCGTGCACCGTCGGCGACCTTGTCGCCGCCCGTATGGATTACTGGGCGCTCGGGCACATCCACGCGTACTCCGAGGAGCACGCCGAGCCGCCGATCATCTACGCCGGCACGCTGCAGGGCCGCTCGCCGAAGCCCGGCGAACGCGGGCCGCACGGTGCCGTCGTCGTCGAATTCGAAGGCGACCGCGTCGTGGCGCATCGTCGCGTCGAGCTCGACCGCGTGCGTTTCGAGGCCGTCGAGGTGCCCATCGAGGGCTTGGGCGATGAGGCCGACCTCGAGCGTGCGCTCCGCAACGCCGCTGCCGCGGTCGTCGTACAGGCCGATGGCCGGGTCGTGCTGCTGCGGGCCACGCTGACCGGGCGTGGCCCGGTGCACGAACTGCTCGTGCGCGACGAGTACCTCACTGGCCTACGCAGCGCTCTCGACGATCAGGAGGGCGACGACCTCGTCTGGGAACGCATCGTCTCGACCGCCGGTCCCGCCGTTGACCTCGACGAGCTACGCCAATCCAACGCCTTCGCTGCCGAGGTGCTCGGCGCCTTCGACACGCTCGCCGCAGATCCCGCCGAGCTGCAGCGCCAGCTCGACGGGCTCGCCAAATCGTTTACCGACACGGCGCTGGCCGGCCTGTCAGAGGAGGATGCCGCGGGTCGCCTCGCAACCGCCCGCGAGCTCGCGCTCGGACTGCTGCTCGAGCAGGACGGTGCGGCATGAGAATCGCGCGCATCGAGGCGATCGCCTATGGCGCAATCGGCGGCCGTGTCGTCGAGCCAGAGCCGGGCCTGACTGTCATCCATGGCCCCAACGAGTCGGGCAAGAGCTCGACCATGCAGCTGATCCGCGGCGTGCTGTTCGGGTTTCCGGCGCTGCGCGGCGAGGGCCCGCGGCGCGAGCCCAAGGGTGGCGGCCAGCGCTCTGGGCGCGTGGACATCGTGGCCGACGATGGGCGCCGCTTCCGCGTCGAACGGACGCACGGCTCGAGCGTCGTGATCACCGACGAGCACGGCGAGCCGGTCGGCGATGCCGCACTCATGCGCGCGCTGGGCATCACGAGCGTTGACCTCTTCGACCGTGTCCAGACCTTCGATTCGCGGGACCTCGCCTCGATGGGACTGCTCGACGACCCCTCGGTGCGCGCCGGCGTGCTCGCCTCCGCGGTGCTGGGTGGGGGCGCTGGCGCCGAGCCGGTCTTGAGCGCGCTGCAGAAGCGCGCCGACGCGCTGTACAAGAAGCAGGGCGAGAACCAGCCGTACGCGCATGCGCTCAAGGCCGTGACTGCGGCGCGGCGTGCACTGCGCGAAGCCGAGAAGGACGCCGGTGCGGCCGATCGCTCTGCCGACGCACTCGCCGAGGCCGAGGCGCGGGTGGCTCGTGCCAACGAGCAGTTGGTTGCCGCCACGCAAGACCTCCAGCGCCTCGACCGCCTGGTGCAGCTGCGCGCGGCGCTGGTCGAGGCCACTGCCGTCGACGCCCAGCGGCCCGAGGCGACTGGTGTGGAGGAGCCGTCCGTCGAGGTCGTCAGCGAGTACCGCGCGATCCTGACCGACCTGCCCGTGGCGATCGACGCCCGGCGTCGCGCCACGCAGCACGAGGCCGATGCGGCGGGCGAACGTGAGCGCGCAGTGCGCGCCCGCGAGCGCGTGGGGCTTGCGGGGACCGCACCCGTGCCGTCGATCGCCGACGAGTCCGGATTGCGTGCCGCCGCTGAGGCCGTGCGCGAAGCCGAACGCGAGGCGACGCGCCTGGGCGATGTCGCCCGCAGCGCGGCGACGCAGCTGCCGGCCCCGGTCGAGGTCGCGGCCCCGACGCCACGCCGCGGCCTTGGCGCGGCACTGATCGCCGTCAGCCTCATCGCGATTGGCATCGGGTGGTTCGTGGGTATCACCGCCACGATCATCGGCGGGATTCTCGGCGTTGCCGTCGGCGCCGCGATCCTCGGCGGATTGGGCGCCGGCTCCCGCCCCGCAGGCCCGCAGCTTCACGCCACCGCCGCGGACCAACACCAGGCCGCCGCCGCACAGGCCGAAGCCGTGGCGGAGCAGGCGCGAGCCGCATGGCGTGCGTCTCTTGTGGCCAGCGGGCTCGCCGCCGAGCTGCGCGTGGATCAACTCGACGACGTGTTGGCGACGTTCGGCGTGATCCGCACGGCCGACGATGCCGCCGCTCGCTCGGCTGCACTGGCCCAGGCGGACACAGCCACTGCCGACGCCATCGTTGCGCGCGCTATCGCGGCGCTTGGCGAGGGTGCGCCGACCGAACTGGAGCAGCTGCGCACTGCCGTCGATCGGGCGCTGCACGACTTCGACGCACAGCGCGAGATTGCCGCCACGCACCGCACCGACGTGCAGGCCTGGCAGCACCGTCGCGAGCTCGCCCAAGCTCACGTAGACGATCTCTCGCGTGGTGACGCAGCACTCGTCGCTGCCGCGGAGGCGCTCGATCTGGAGCAGGCGGAGGCACAGCGCGATGTGCTCGACGGTCAGGTCGACGCGGCGCGGGGGGAGCACACCGAGGCCATCGCGGCGCTCGGCGGCACGCGCGCGCTGATCGAGAACGCGGAGGACTCCACCGACCTTGCCATGCTCGCCCAGAGCGCCGCCGACGCAGAGGCCGATCTCCGCGCGGTCGCCGACGAGTGGCTCACGTTGCAACTGGCTCACACGATCGTCGAGCAGGCTCGTGATCGGTTCGTCGAGGAGCATCAGCCGGGCGTGTTCGAGCGCGCTGCCACGCAGATCGCGACCGCGACGAACGGCTCCTGGGTGACCGTCCGTATGCCCGACGGCGAGAAGGCCGGCGCGCGCTCCGAGATCGTCGGCCGCGACGGTGCGCGCACGCCGTTCGCCGAGCTGTCGGAGGGCACCGTCGGTCTCGTCTACCTCTGTCTGCGCGCAGGCCTCGTCGACGAGATGCACGATGACGGCGGCCCCGAGCTACCGGTGCTGATGGACGACGTCCTCACGCACCTCGACCCCGAGCGCCGTGCGGGCGCAGCGGCGGTCATCGCCGACCTCGCCACGCGGCATCAGGTCTTGTACTTCACCTGCCATCCCGAACAGGTGCAGGCGCTACGGGATGCCAATCCGGGTCTGACCGAAATCGAGTTACAACGACTCGTCTAACGACGGTCGGGGCTTAGAACTCGACGGTCGAGCCAGGCTCGAGCAATCTCGCTTGGCTGTCGGGTGCAAGGCGCGCGCAGTGCTCGATGAACTCGTCGGCCGGCGCGTGCGGCGGCTCGCCGCGGCCGATCGGCCAGAGCGTGCCCCAGTGGATCGGGATCGCGACCTTCGCCTGCAGACGTCGCGCCGCTTCGGCGGCGCGCTCCGGATCCATGTGGCCGGGGCCGAGGCCCGGACCCCAGCCGAAGATCGGCAGCAGCGCGTAGTCGACTGGACCAATCAGCTCCATCTCGTCGAACAGGTCGGTGTCGCCGGCCACGTAGATGCGCTTGGAACCCTCGAACAGGTACCCGATCGGCGTGGCGGTCGGACCGAGCGGGTGGTCGCGCTTGTCGTCGTGGTCGGCCGGCGTTGCGGTGGCACGCAGCGCGCCGATCTGGATGCGCTCGCCCTCGTCGATCTCGACGACGTGGGTGAACTTCTTGCGGCGCAACGTCCCGGCGGCGCCCGCCGGGACGATGATCGGCAGCTCCTTGCCGAGACTCTCGAGCGACGGCGGGTCGAGATGGTCGTGGTGCTGGTGGGTGATCAGTGCCGCGTCGAGCGAGCGCAGCGCATGCTTGGGCACCGGGTGGAAGCGCTTGAGATGCAGCACACGGGGGCGCAGCACAGGGTCGACGATCACCCGCGTGCCGCCCATGGCGATGACGACCGTGCCGTGCCCGACCCACGTGATGTGGTCGCGACCGGCGTGTGCGCCGGTGCTCATCCGAGCAGCCGCTTCTTCTGCACCTTGCCGAGCGCGTTGCGCGGTAGCTCGTCGACGCGGGTGATCACGCGCGGGCGCTTGTGCGGTGCGAGGAGGTCGGCGACGTGCTGCACGAGCACATCGTCGGTGAGGTCGCTGCCGGGGGTGATCACCACCCAGGCGGCGATGCGCTCGCCGAGGTCGTCGTCGGGGATGCCGAGCACGGCCACCTCGACGACGTCGGGGTGCTCGAGCATCGCGGCCTCGATCTCGCCAGCGCCGACGCGATACCCGCCGGTCTTGATCAGGTCGGTCGAGCTGCGCCCGACCAGACGGAGCACGCCATCGTTGTCGAGCGAGCCGACGTCGCCCGTACGGAACCAGCCGTCGTTGAAGGCCTCGGCCGTCGCGTCAGGGCGCCCGAGGTACTCATCGAACAGCGACGCGCTCTTGATCTCGACGTTGCCGATCGTGTCGGTGTCGCCGACGGGCATCACGACACCGGCGTCATCGGTAATGCGGATCTCGACGCCGGGCAGGGCCGTGCCGACCGCGCCGGGGATGCGTGGGCCGTCGTGGCGGGCGCTCGCGATCATCAGCGCCTCGCTCATGCCGTAGCGCTCGACGATCTGCTGGCCCGTGGCCGCGGTGTACGCCTCGTGGACGCGGGCCGGCAGCGCGGCGGAGCCAGAGACAATCAGGCGTGCGCTGCGCAGGGCGTTGGCGACAGCCGGGTCCGCCTCAGCGGCGGCGAGCAGACGCCCGTGCATGGTTGGCACGGCGAAGAGCATCGTGGCGTCGTCTGCGAACGCTGCGGCGATCGCCTCCGGCGAGAAGCGGCCGACGTGCCGTACGCCGCCGCCGAGCCGGAGCGGGCCGACGGTGCCGAGCACGAGACCGTGCACGTGAAAGAGCGGCAGCGCCTGCGCCACGACATCAGCGCTCGTCCACGCCCAGGCGTCGGCGAGGGCGTCGAGGTTCGCGGCGACGGCGCGGCGCGACATCACGACGCCCTTGGGGGCGCCGGTGGTGCCCGACGTGTAGACGATCAGCGCGGCCACATCGGGCGGGGTGTCGATCGACGGGAGCGGTGCGCGGGCCGCGGGGTCGATCACGATGCGGGGCAGCGCGGCGAGTGTCGGCGGCAACTCTGCGGTGGCCGAAGCCAGAACGGCCTCTGGCCGACTGTCGCCGGTCTCGTGCGCGAGCTCGCGATCGCCCGAGGCGGGGTTGATCGGCACGACCGTCACGCCAGCGATCAGTGCGCCGGCAATGCCGAGTCCCGTTACGAGCTCCGAGGTGCACCACAGTGCCACGCGGGTGTGATCGGCGAGCGAAACCGCGACCGCACCGACCGCACCGGCCAGCTCGTCGCCGTCGAGGCGCACACCACCGATCTCGAGCGAGGCGTGGGGGAGTCCGGGCAGCAGGCTGGTCATCACGCGCGGCAGTCTATCCGGCGGCTATCGTCCGCAGCATGATCTGCCGTTCGTCTGGCCAGGGGTGGGAGCTGGTGCGCCAGCCTGATCACGGCGTGCTCGCGTGCACGCTTCTCGACGCCATCGCCGACGCGCCGCGAGGACCGCTCGAAGGCTTTCGGCTCGCCGTCGCGCACCACGATGACGGCTGGGCCGAGCGTGATCACGAGCCGCGCAGCGGCGACGGCGACGGTCCCGAGTCCTTCCTCGAGCTGTCGTTGGCCGAGCACCTCGACGTCTCCGGCGAGTCGGTGCGGTTGGCCGGTGATCTGCATCCGTACGCCGAGGCGATCGTGGCGCTGCATGGGGCGTGGCTGCATGGCGCGCGCGTCGTCCAAGACCCGCACCTGGCGGAGCAGCGCGACGCCGTGATCGGCTCGTGGCGCACGCTCGCCGAGCAGCGTGCCGAAGAGCTGGGCGTCTCGTCGGCCGACCTGCACCACGACCAGCGCCTGTGCGCGATGGTCGACTTCATGTCGCTCTGGCTCTGCGGCTGGCCCGACGGCGACGAGCTGGCGCTCGAGCGCCCGAGCGGTGAGGACACCGACGTCGAGCGCGATGGTGATGTCGTCCGTATGCCCGTCGGGCTGCTGCCGGCCAGCTGCGAGCTGATGGTCCCCGTCGTGTCGGTGGCGGGATCGGCGCCGTTTCCCATTGTGGGTACGTCGGTGCGCACGCTCTCGCTCGTCGCCGTGGCCTGAGCGCCGACGCGCTCGGCGCCGTTGCACCCACGTGTTCTGCCGATGGGTCTGTGCGACGGTGCGGGATGAAGCCGTGGCGTTGGGCGCGATCGGCGTGGCCGTGGAGGGTGGATGTCCCAAAGGGGTCAGACCCTTTTGGGACATCAGGGCGGAGTCGATCTGCAGCGGAACGCAGCCATGTCCCAAAAAGGTCTGACCCCTTTGGGACATCCACCGCGCATTACCACCTCGACGTCCGCTCGTCACGGCGAAGTCCTCGCACCACCGCACGACGTTAAGCGTCTCACAGGCCCATAGGCAGAACAGCTAGGCGAGGCCCCAGAGGTGCATCGTGGCGACACCGCGGTACGGACGCCAGACCTCGCCGCGGCGACGGGCCTCGGCCTCGGTCGGTCGCTTGCCGTGCGCATCGGCCAGCGCGATCAACACGCCGAGGTCTGCAGCGGGAAATGCATCGAGATCGCGGATGGCGCGCATGCGCACGTACATCGCGGTCCATGGCCCGATGCCCTTGAGTGCGACGAGCGCGGCCTGTGCTGCCTCCGGGTCGGCGGCAGGCGATAGGTCGACACCGCCGGACGCAACGAGTTCGGCGATCGCCCGCAACGCATCGCGGCGTGCAGCCGGTAGACCGAGACCATCGAGGTCGCCCGCTGCGACCGTGGCCGCGTCGGGAAAGACGATGCCGCCATCGGCCAACCGACGGCCATGGCGCTCGGCGAGGCGCATGGTGAGCGTGCGCGCCGCGGCGACGGACACGAGCTGCCCGAGCACCGCTCGGGCGCACATCTCCCACGCATCCCACGAGCCGGGCATACGCAGCCCCGGGTGTGCCGCAACGCGCGGCCCGAGTACCGGGTCGTCGGCGAACGCCGCCAGCCAGGGTCGCGGATCGTCATCGAGGCCGAGCAAGTGCCGGACGCGCGGGCGGATGGCGGCGAGCGCGCGCTCGTTCCACGCCGTCACCTCGACGCCCGCCTTGCCGGTGGCGCGCAGCGTGATTCGTCCTGTGCCCCGGCCAAGCGCCGCTGTGCGTGTGTAGGTGGTGCCGTCCCAGTCGTCGATGCCGACGACGGTCCGCTGGCCGAGCCACGCGAGCGTGCCAGGGATGTCGATCGGCGAGCGGCCGCGCTCGACCGCGGCTATGCGAGCCACGAGCCCTCGCGGCGCTCGAGGGCATCGACGAGACGTCGGCGCGTGCGCAACGCCAGCTCGGAGTCGTCGCCCGAACGCGAGGCAAGCCACGCGACGGAGAGCAACTCGCGCACGTGGATGGCAGACGCCAGCGAGCGCCGATCGACCGCGCCGTCGGCCGACTCGTAGCCGGCCAGGAACGACGGGAAGCGCGATGGGGGCGTGCCGAGCCGGCGCTCGACGACCTCAAGCGGGGCTAGGTCGTAGACAGCTGGTCCGATCGAGAGGAACTCAGGGTCGATCAGCACCCACCAGTCGTTGGTCGCCGGCCACCAGTTGCCGAGGTGCGCATCGCCGTGGATCACGGTTGGCGAGCCCGCCACCTCGGGCCACGCAGTGTCGATCGCGTCGAGCAACCGCGCGCGCTCGTCGCGGGTGAACACGGCGTCAGCCCGATCAAGCCACCGCGTCGCAATGGCAGACGGCGAGAACTCAGGCAGATCGATGTCGCCGCGCTCGAGCGCGGCCCGGCCGCGGGCGTGCAGGCCGGCCAGGCACGCACCGGCGATGCCGAGGTCGCGATGCGCATCGCCGTTCGGCGTAACGCGCGGGTAGGGCACGACGAGGGCGCCGTCGAGCGCGATCGGCTCTCCCAGCGGCTCGAGCACGTGGCCGTCGAGCGCGGCAATCGCCGCGAGCACGCGCAGCGTGTCGGCATCGGCGTCGGGAATCACGCGCGCGACCCGCTCGGCGTCAAGCTGCACGGTGATGGCGTCGGCGGCGCGCAGAACCTGTGCGTCGGCGGGATCCGCACCGAGCGCGGTGCAGGCGATGGCGACCGCCTGCTCGGGCGTCACGACTCGAGCGAGCTGATCGCGTCTTCGACCAGCGAGAGTGCGTCCTCGACCGTGTCGGGTACCGGCTGCTCGGTCTGGCGGAGCAGCGTGACGCACTGCTTGAGGGCGTGGTCGGCCCCGCGCAGGTGCTGCATGGCGGTCACGAGCTCCTGGGCGGCTGGGGTCATCTCGCTACTCATGTCACCACTCCTCGGTGCCTTCGAGGATGGCTGCGGCCTCACGCCACGGCGCCTGCTCGCGGCGGATCAGATCAGGATAGGTGCCGCGGTCGTGCACCAGTTCGAGCGTGAGCACCTGGAGCGCCATCGCCGAGGCCGTCAGCGCGCTCGTGGTCGGCGTCAGCTTGGCGGCGTGGGGCAGAATCATGCGGCCAGCGTTGGTGAGCTCGCGGCCCCAGCTGCCCTCGACGGCGGGGACGAGGATGGCGGCACACGGCATGCCGACGTGGCGCGCGGCGCGCAGCAGCAGGCGACCGCGGTCGGTGCGACGGGCGCGACCATGGTGCTCCGTCGCGACGACGACGAGTCCGGTCTTCTCGTCGCACGCCGGCAGGTGGCCATGCGTGAACGTCTCCAGATCGCGGGCGGCGGAGGGGAGGTGCAGTCCCTCCTCGACCTTCAGCACGAGCTCGTCGGCGGTGATGCGGTCGTAGCCGCCACCCACCACGATCAGCCGCTCGATGTCGCGGAAGTTCTTGGCGATCTCGGTGGCCTGCGGCTTGAGCCCGCGGCATTCGTCGAGGTGCAGTTCGAGCGCGGCCGCGTCCAAATCCTTGCCCGACACATGAGCGGCGATCACCGCGCCGGCGACCATCGGCGAGATGTAGCCGACGGTGTGGCACCAGCTCTTGTCCTTCTCTGGTGTGACCAACACGATGTCGGCGAACTCGGAGCACCCACCCTCGTTGTTGGCCGTAATCAGCGCGGTGGTCTGTCCAGCCTCGCGTGCGGCCTTCAACGCCAGCATCGTCGCGCGCGTGCCGTTGTCGTGTGAGATCCCGATCGTGATGCCGGCCGGAGCCGTGTCGATCGCGGCCTCAAGCGCCTGACGGCCGGCGACGCGCACGCCACGATGGCCGAGCGCCTCGTCGAGCTGGATGGCAACTGCTCGTGCGCCGTGCTCACTCGTGCCGCAACCCACCACGCTGATCGACGTGCCCGCGGCGTGTGCCTCGACAACCTTCTTCGCAATCCGCGCAGCCGTCTGCCCGAGCTTCTTGTTCGACGCGATCCGTGCGGCAAGCGGCGGCTCGGAGTCGATCATCTCCTCCATCACCCACGGGCGCTCATCGCGCAGTTCGGGAAACCAGTCCTCATGCCATTGCGGAGTGCTCATGCAGGCGAGTCTACGTCAGACGCCTGTCGTTGCGAGGATTCGTCGCCATTTCGCAACGTGGTAGGCTCGTCCACCATGAGCGAGCGCATCTGTGGAGTAGACCTCGGTGGCACCAAGATCGAGGTCGTCGTCGTCAACGCCGAGCGGAAGCTGCGCGGCCAGTGTCGTGTGCCCACGCCGCAGGACGGTGGGCCGCAGAGCGTCGTCGATGCGATCGTCGGAGCGATTGAGGCGGCCTGTAAGGACGCTGGCTGCTCGACGAAGGCCCTCAAGGGCATTGGCATCGGGGCGCCCGGTGCGGTCAACGCCGACCGTGGCCTGCTCTCGCACGCGCCGAACCTGTCTGGATTTGCCGACGCATTTCCCTTGGCCGACGTCGTCGGCAAGGCCTGTGGCGCGAAGGTCAAGCTCGGCAACGACGTCGGCGTGGCAGTGCTCGGCGAGCTCGAGCTCGGTGCAGGTCGCAAGCTCCAGAACTTCGTCGGCATCTGGTGGGGCACCGGCGTCGGCAGTGGCATCGTGCTCAACCGCAAGATGTGGCACGGGCGCGGCGCGGCTGGCGAGCTCGGCCACACCGTCATCCAGCGTGGTGGCCTCGCCGAGCCGAACGGCATGGTCGGCACGATGGAGGCCTACGCCGGACGCCGCAACATGGAGACACGGGCGCGCGAAGCGGTCGCCGCCGGTCAGCAGTCCGTGTTGTTCGAGCTGATGGAGCAGGCCGGCAAGGATCGACTGTCGTCGAGCATTTGGAGCAAGGCGCTCGAGCAGGGCGACCCTCTCGCGACGCAGTTGATTGGCGAGGGCGTCGACGCGATCGCCGCGGCCGCAGCGAACGTGATCAACATCCTGGACGTCGAGGCGATCATCCTCGGCGGCGGACTCGGCACGCGCTTCGGACAGCCGATGGCGGACCGCATTGGCGCGGCAATGACGCCATTTCTCTTCCAGCCGGACAAGCCCCCGCCGGTGGTCACCGCCGCGCTCGGCGACAAGGGTGGCGCGATCGGCGCGACGCTGCTCGTCGGCACCAAGCGCTAGACGATCGCCGCTTCGCCATTTCGCGCGGATTTGCCCTACTCTGAGCCAATGCACGCGCCCCGTCAGCTTTCCCGCATCTTCGCCGTTCTGATCGCCATCGCCGCCTTGGCGATCGCGATCCCGACCGCTTCGGCTGCGCCGATCACCGTCAACGTCGGCGCTGCTCTGTCGCTCACCGGCGATGCGGCGGCCTACGGCCTCAGTTCGCGCAAGGGCATCGACATGGCTGCCAAGGAGATCAACGGCGGCGCGATCTCCGGCGTGAAGGTGAACGTCAAGACGATCGACGACCTCAGCACGACGGCGGGGGCCGCTGCCGCCTACGGCGTGTTCTTCCGTGACGGCGTCTCCACGATCGTGGGGCCGACGCTGTCGTCCGTGGCACTCGACGTTGATCCGTTTGCGCAGGCCGCGCGCATCCCGGTGCTGGGCATCTCGAACACGCAGCCCGGCATCACCGAGATCGGCAACTTCATCTTCCGCCCGGCGCTCACCGAGGAGTACGTGCTCCCGCAGGTCGTCAAGACGGTCGCAACCTCGAAGCTCCTGCCGAAGACCGCTGTCGTGATTCAGGGCAGCGACACGTTCGCTGCCACCTCTGGTCCGTTGCTTGCCACCGCGCTGACGGCCAACGCTATCAGCGTCAAGAAGACCGAGATCGTGCCGGCCGGCACCACCGACTTCTCGGCCATCGCGGCGGACGTCAAGGCCAACGATCCCGACATCGTCGCGATCAGCGCGCTCGCTCCCGAGGGCGTGCCGCTCCTGCAGGCGCTCCGCAACGCGGGCTACAAGAAGGCCATCATCGGCTCCAACGGCCTCAACTCCGGTGCCGTCATTAAGGGCGCCGGTGCTGCAGCCAACGGCCTGATCGTCGGCACCGCGTGGGCCTCGTGGAACCAGACGCCCGCCAACAAGACCTTCATCAAGGCCTTCAAGAAGGCGTACAAGAGCACGCCAGACCAGTTCGCCGCCACGGCCTACGCGTACACGTACGTGCTGGCGACCGCCGCCAAGAACGGCAAGGCCGCCACGCAGGACGCGATGGCTGCGAACCTGGCCACCGTCAAGAACGCCAAGACGCTGCTCGGGAACTTCTCGTTCGACGCCAACCGCAATGGCGTCTCGCCGGTGCTGGTGCAGCAGGTGACGGGCGGCAAGTTCGGCGCGTTCAAGACCAGCTAGACGGGTAGCGCCCTCGGCGCAATGTGCAACGAGTGTGCAGGGCGATTCTGGTACCGTCCCGCGCATGGCCGCTGGTGAGGAGACCAAGAAGGGGACGAAGGGCGCGTGGGCTGGCGTCGTCGTCATCCTGATTGTCGCGTGGCTCTTCCTGCTGCTCGGTGTGCTCGGCATCTACCTGCACCGCACGCTCTACAACCAAGAGGTCTTCACCCAGCGCATGACGTCGGTGATCGAGCAGCCGGCCACGCAGACTGCGATCGCCACCGAGGTGACCAACGTCGTCATCAAGCAAGTACCGAAGGCCGTCATCGCACGCCCGATCATCCAGTCGGCGGCCGAGACGGTCGTCGCAGAGCCCGCGTTCACCACGATCATCGTCGCGGCGCTCGGCAAACTCCACCAGGCGCTGCTCAATCCCGAGACCGCCAACCTGGTCTTCAAGGTCGAGGGTCTGCCGCAGCTGCTGCAGCAGACGATTGAGCCCTACGACGCGGAGATTGCCGCGAAGGTGGGCGCTGCGGCTGATGCCAAGCTGGCGGAGATCCCGAACCTCGGTCCGGCCTTCCGGGTGATCCAGCTGGGAGCCGATCTCGGTCCGGTCTCGTACATCGTCGTGATCCTTGGCCTCATCCTGCTCGCCGTCGCGGCGCTGATCGCACCCGTGCGGCGCAAGGGCGTGATCGCGGGCTGCCTGACCTTCGGCATCACGGGCATCACGCTCGCGATCGTGCTGAACCTCGTTAACTGGGGCCTCGACTCGGCCACCGCCAACGATTTCGTGCTCAATCAGGCCGCGCAGGGCATCTTCGACGGCCTGTTCAGCGACCTGATTCACATCTCGCACGTGATCGCCATCGTCGGCGTCATCGCCGCCGTGATCGTGTGGTCGCTCCGCTGGACCGCGCCGCTGGCCGCCAGCGCAGCGGATAAGGCGCTCGACTCCGACGCTGCAGCCGCTGCCGGTGGCCGCAAGCTCGAGGTCATGGACGTCTGGGCCGTCGCCAAGGCGTGGGGGAGCAAGGCCATCACGCCAGCCGACTCGACGTCGGGCAAGGTCCTGCAGTTCGTGGCCCTGATCGTCGTCGCGCTGCTGATCCTTTTCAAGTGGAACCTGATCGTGGATCTCTTCATCCTCGTCGTGGCCGTGCTCCTGCTGGCACTCGCCGCGAACCGCCTGATGATCCTGATCCTCGGCCGCCGCGCGCAGCAGGCCGAGAGCGGCGCTGCCGCTCCCTCCGGCGACTGACGCTCCGCCACCTGCACGGCATTGCTGTAACCGGTGCACGGCTGTATGGTTCCCGCCCGTATGGATCGGTAGTGCAACGCGAACGTCTTCGCGTTTGCGGGAGCTCATGAGGTAGCAGTGGCGAGTGTGGAGCAGAGGGATGAGGAGCGGAACCAGCGGAGGCTGGATCGCATCGAGATCGTCATTGCGATACTGCTTGGCATTGCGGCCATCCTGACGGCCTGGGCGACGTTCCAGAGTTCGGAATTGAGTGGATCGGTGGCGGGTCTGTACAGCCAGGGCATTCGCGCGGCCGACGCGGCGTCGCAGGACTACAACGACGCGACGGCCGTCGCCGTGGCGGACGAAGCGATCTTCCTCGAATACACCAAGGCGCTGCACACCGGGCAGAAGCCACTGGCGACCTACGTGCATGAGTCGCTGATGTCGCCGGAGCTCGCGGCCTCGGTCGATTGGTGGGAAGAGCAGCCGCACACGGGCGGGGCCAAGACCCCGTTCACGGATGACAATCCGCACTGGTCCTCGCCGCTCTACGACGCCGCGAAGGCGCGTGACGCCAAGGCGGAGGCGTTGTTCGTGGAGGCGGACCACTTCGACGCGCTCGCGGCCGCCTTCGACATTCTTTCCATCATCATCGCGATTGGCCTCTTCCTGTTCGGCGTCGCGAGCTTGGTGCGCCAAGTGCCGATCAAGATCGGGCTCGGCATCGTCGGCAGCATTCTCCTGATCTTCTCGATCATCCGTCTGATTAACCTGGGCAATCCGGCCGGTGTTGGGCTCGGGGTCCTGTGGTAACGCCATGACGCGGCAGATCACAACGCGTGACCGCCTGCGCTACCGCTTCGATGCGACCCTGTCGCGCGGGACCATCGGCATCATCGGGTGGCTCGCGATCGTCACGTTCATCTTCGTGATGATCGCGGGTGTGCTGATCGTCTTGCTCGGGATCCGTGCCGACGGTGAGACGCAGACGTCGTTCATCGAGGGAGTCTGGCTCAGTCTGCTCCGCACGCTCGACCCCGGCACGATGGGCGGTGATGCCGGCTGGCGCTTCCGCTTCATCGCTCTTGGCATCACGATCATCGGCATTTTCATCGTGTCGACGCTGATCGGTCTCATCTCGAGTGGCATCGACCGCACCGTGGACGAGTTGCGCAAGGGCCGGTCACTCGTTGTCGAGGAGGGGCACACACTGATTCTGGGCTGGTCGCCGAAGATCCATCAGATCCTCGACGAGATCGAGATCGCCAACGAGAATCAGCGTCACCCGAGCGTGGTGATTCTCGCGTCGCACGACAAGGTGGACATGGAAGACGAGGTGAAGGCTCGCGCCAGTGGCCCGCGGCGCACGCGCGTGATCTGCCGATCTGGCGACCCGTCCGACCCGGCGGACCTCGAGTTGGTACGCCCGCTGGAGGCGAAGTCCGTGCTCGTCCTGGCCGATCAGGACGCCGGCGACCCGCAGACCGTCAAAACGGTCCTCGCGCTGATGGGCTTTGATCGCGATTTCGAGAAGCTCAAGGTGACGGCGGAGTTTCTCGAGTCCGACTCGGCGACTGCACTAGAACGTGCCGCGCGCGGGCGGCTCGGCGTCGTTGTCTCCAACGATGTGATCTCGCGCATCACGGCACAGGTCTGCCGTCAGGCTGGCCTCAGCTTCGTCTTCCAGGACCTCCTCGATTTTGATGGCGACGAGATCTACTTTCAGGCAGAGCCACGGCTGACCGGGCACACCTTCGGTGACTGTCTGACGCTGTACGAATCGTCCTCGGTGATCGGTGTCCGCGCCGCTGACGGCACCATCACGCTGAGCCCGTCGATGTTGCGCGTATTCGCCGACGGCGATCAGGTGATTGCGATCTCCGCGGATGACGACACCGTGGTGCTTGACGGTGAGGTCATCGCAGGGCAGGCAGCTGCGACAGCATCCGAGCCGCCGCTCGAACTGAAGGTTGAGCACACGCTTGTCGTCGGCTGGAACGCGATGGGCCCACGGATTCTCAATGAGCTCGATCGGTACGTCTCCGCCGGATCGACCGTGCGTGTGCTGCTCGATCCGGTGCGAGCCGGGGGAATGTCGCGGGCGACGGCAGTGGGTTCTCTCGATCTTGAATTCATCGAAATGGATACGGTCGATGGGAATCTGCTCGCGGTCGAGCTGGGGCGTCGCGGGTACGACCAGGTCATCATCCTCTGCTACCGCGGCGATGACGCTGCAGCGAGCGACGCGCGGACACTGCTCACACTGCTTCAGATCCGGCAGGTGACGGAGGACGAGGCCAGCCCCAATCACGGCGTGCGTCTCGTGGCCGAGCTCCTCGATGCCCGCGACGTTGAGCTTGCGCGCATCGCGAATCCCGATGACTTTGTCGTGAGTGAGCGCCTGACGAGCCTCATGCTCGCGCAGCTGTCGGAGAACGCCGAACTTCGGGGCGTCTTCGCCGACCTCTTCGATGCCGAGGGTGTCGAACTCGTGCTCGTACCGGCATCGCGCTACCTGGCCATAGGAGCGGAGCAGTCGTATGCCGATGTCGTCGCTGCCGCACGACGACGAGGCCATGTCTGTGTGGGGTACCGACGCGGCACCGACGAGGATGCCGACGGTGCGCTCGGTGGTGGCGTCGTGCTCAACCCGCCGAAGAGCCGCCTCGTCGCCTTCGCCGAGAACGATCAGATCCTCGTCTTGGCCTGACGCGGCAGCCCGAGTGGGGTGACGATGATGGCGATGAACCAGATGATCGGCCCGGCGACCGTGGCGACGTCGGCCACGATGATCCCGCTCGTCACCATCGCGAAGAGAAAGCTCAGGTCGGCGATGCCGATGGCCACGAGGCCGATCAGGTAGCCGGTCCACGACGCGCGGCTCCAGATCATCCACGCGACGATGATGCCGAGCACGCCGTAGCCGCCGACGTCGAGGCAGAAGTTGAGGATGAAGTGGGACTGGGCGTTCGCGGTGAGTGCGTCGGTCGGGAACTGGAACCCGCTGACGGGTGCGTTGGCGCCGCCAATCAGCATCGTCCACTGGCTCTTCGCATCTCCCGTGAGGTACTCCACCAGGCCCGCGATGCCGACGTAGATGTGCAGGACGCTCCAGAGGAGGAAGAAGCCGGCGCCGATCTTGGCCGGTGTGCGGACGAGGGGACTGGGGGTGAGTAGTGCCATGAGAGCTCCTGGGGCGTTATCGGTTACTTCTTGTGCCTGACCCGACCATACGTAACAATCGGAGGGCGTACAAGAAGGCACGTTCAACTGCCCTAGGCACACGGAGGGAACCACATGGCTGCTACCAGGAAGGGCGTTGCGGTCGATGACTGCAGCGTGGAGGAAACGCCATTCGGGCTGATCGCGCAGTACGCCGACTCCGAGCACTGCCGCGTCGTGCGCGAGACCTTCAGCCGGGTCGGTGACAAATGGAGCCTGCTCGTGATCGTCATCCTCAGCTACGGACCGCAGCGGTTCACCGGCCTCAAGTACGGCGTCGTCGGGATCTCGCAGCGCATGCTGACCCTGACCCTGCGCAAGCTCGAGCGCGACGGCGTGGTGCAGCGCACGGTCTTCCCGGAGGTCCCGCCCAGGGTCGAATACCAACTCACGCCGCTGGGGCAGACGCTGATCGACCCGGTGATGGCACTCGCCGACTGGGCCATCGTCAACCACGATGCGATCACGGCCAGTCAGCGCCGCTACGACGAGCTCCTGGGCGAAGGCGGTCAGGCCGCCGGGTCGACGTCGGGCCGCGACCAGCCGAGCGTCGCGTAGCAGCGGTTCGCTCGCACCGGAGTGACGCTACCGTCTCCGGCGTGAGGATGGCTTCGTGAACTCCGGCCACGTGCAGCGGGCGGGTCGGCGGCTCGTGCTGTTCGGCTCCACCTGGGACTGGCGCGAGATCCACTGGCGTCTGCCGCTGCTCGAGATGGCGGCGGTGGCGGCGTTCGTCGCTGCCGCGATCGCCGTCGGCCTCGAGCGCTACGCCTTCCCGATCGGCATGACGGCCGCCTTCGTCGGCCTCGTCGGCGGCGCGGTGCCATCGGAGCGCATGGGGATCACGATGCTCCTCGCCGCGCTGTTCATGACCGTCACCTCCGCCGCCGGCGCGGCGGTTGCGCCGCTCGGCGTCTGGGTGTGCCTCACGCTCGTGCCTGTCGCGCTGGTCGGCGGGTACGTCGGGGCGATCGGACCACGCTGGGTGGCGATCGGCACGACGTCGATGGCGCAGTTCGCGGTCCAATCGGGGCAGCCGCAACCGCCGCATGGCGTGATCGACGTCGTCTTGATCGTGGGCGGCTCCGGCTTTGCGCTCTGCGCGATCGTGCTCGTGCCGATCATGCTGCTGCGACCCTCGCGCGTGCCCGCTCCGGGCGACAGCGCGGTGCCGGTTCCGCAGCGCCTGCGCATGCACTTCCATCGACGCGATCCGTTCCTGCGCCACGCCATCCGCCTCGCCATCGCGCTCGTGATCGGCTCGCTGCTATCGCGGGTCGATGGGTTGCCGCATGAGTACTGGATTCCGCTGACCCTCGTCTTCGTCCTGCAGCCCGACCGCACCGGCACGGTGCACCACGTGGCCGAACGCGTCCTCGGCACGCTGATCGGCGTCGGAGTGATGGTCGCCTACGTCGAGGTGCTGCATCCGGGGGCGTACGCGCTCGTCATCTCGTACGCGATTGGCGCGCTGGTCATGATCGCGCTCTCGAGCGTCAACTACTCGCTGACGGTCTTCGGCATCACGCTCGGGATTCTGTCGGGCCTCGCGATCAACGGCCAGGCGATCGTCATGTTGGCCGAGGCGCGCGTGGGGGCGACGCTGATCGCAGGGGCGATCGCCATCACGGCGGCCTTCATCGGGTACACGCGCATCGACGCGGATCCGCTGCGCGGCACCTGATGGGCCGACAGGGAATCGAACCCTGACCGAGAGATTAAAAGTCTCCTGCTCGACCTTCGAGCTACCGGCCCGCGGAGAGTTTACGGCTCATCGATCGCGCTGAGCGGTGCACCCGCATCTGCCGACAGTCGCGTCGCCAGATAGACCGGAATTGCCGACAGCAGAATCGTGCCCAGCGCGACGACGTTGACGATCGGCAGCTGGTTCGGGCGGGACAGGTTGTTGAGGATCCACTGCGGGAGCGTCTCGATGCCGACGCCTGCGGTGAAGGTCGTCACGACGATCTCGTCCCAGGACAGTGCGAAGGCCAGGAGCGCGCCAGCGAGCAGTGCGCCCCGCAGCTGCGGCAGGGTGACATCGAGGAACGCTCGCGTCTCGCCGGCACCGAGGTCCATCGCGGCCTCCTCGAGCGACCCCTGCACGCGGCGCATGCGTGCGATCACGTTGTTGAAGAGGATCACGATGCAGAACGTGGCGTGGCCGATGATCACGGTGAGCAGGCCGAGCTTGAGGCTCACGCCGAACACCTCCGTACGGAAGGTCGCGTTGAGCGCCATGCCGGTGACGATGCCGGGTAGGGCGATCGGCAGGACGACGACGAACGACAGCGCGGTGCGCCCGAAGAACGAGAAGCGGTGCACGGCGAGCGACAGCAGCGTGCCGAGGATGAGTGCGACCGCCGCCGCGCAGACCGCGATCTCCAGCGACGTCAGCAGCGCGTGGCGCACGCCGGGGTTGTCGATCGCCTTGCCGAACCACTGCAGCGAGAAGCCCTTGATCGGCCACGACTGCACGCGGCGGTCGTTGAAGGCGTACAGCGCGATCACGAACAGCGGTGCCCAGAGGATCGCCAGCACGAGGCCGGAGGCGGCGAGGATCAGCCCGCGGGACAGTCCGGAGAGGCGCATCAGAGGGCCTCGAAGGCGCCAAGTCGGCGGGCGACGAAGAGGTAGACAATCATGATCGCGACAGGCACGAGTGCGAAGGCCGCGGCGAGCGGCAGGTTGTTCGCCGTGCCGACGTTGGCGTAGACCACGCTGCCGATGAACTGCGTGCTCGAGACGAGCTGCACGGCGATGTAGTCGCCGAGCGTCAGCGAGAAGGTGAAGATCGAGCCAGCCACGATCGCCGGGAAGGCGAGGGGGATGACGACAGAGGTGAACGTGCGCAGCGGCTTGGCGCCGAGGTCGCCGGAGGCCTCGAGCAGGCCGTTCGGAATGCGCTCCATGCCGGCGTAGACGGGGAGGATCATGAACGGCAGCCACAGGTAGGCGAGCACGATGGTCACAGCGGTCGTGCCGAAGCCCGGGCCGTGCAGGCCGAAGGGCGAGAGGATGCTGTTGAGGATGCCCTGCTCGCCGAGCATCACGCGCCAGGCGTAGACCTTGACGAGGTAGCTCGACCACAGCGGTAGCAGCACGAGTACGACCATGACCGCGCGTCGAGCAGGGCGGATCAGGCGTGCCATCGCGAAGGCGATCGGCAGCGCGAGGATCGCATCGACGACGGTCACGATCGCCGCGACGGAGACGGTCCGGAAGACAATCGTGCGGTAGACCTCGCCGTCCCACAGCGTCTGGAAGTTCCAGAAGCCCCACTCGCGCACGATCTCGGCCGTGAAGGGGTCGAGGCGCCAAAAGGCGTTGACGAACAAGACCGCGAGCGAGCCCAAGTAGACGAACACGAGCCATGCCACCGGCAGCGCAAGGAGCAGTGCGAGCCGGGCGTACGGATGACGCCAGAGGAAGTTCCCGCGGCGACGCGGGGTGGGTGTCGCGGCCGTGGCCATCGGACGGGCGGCGGTTCCGCCCGCCGGGATCAACCCGGCGGGCGGAGGCGCGCTTCTAGCCCTTCACCTCGGTCCAACCTTGGACCCAAGCGGAGTAGTCCTTACAGACCGCCCCGCGATCATCACCGCACTGGGCGATCGGCGTCGTCCAGAAGTACACGTTCTTCCAGTACGCCGTGTCTCCCGCGTGGTACGTGTCGCAGAACGCCTTGTCGCTCGTCAGATCACAGGCCTTCGCGTTGGACGGCGCCTCGCCGAACCACTCCGCGACCTGCGCATTCGCCTCAGGCGAGGCGATCCAGTCCATCCACATGTACATGCAGTTGGGGTTCTTCGCCTTGGTGGCGATCATCCACGTGTCGGACCACCCGGTCGCGCCCTCCTCGGGCACCGTGGTGTCGACCTTGACGCCGTCGGCATCGAGCAGGTTCGCGATCACCTGCCACGAGGTGCCGACCACGGAGTCGCCGGACGTGAACGCCGCCTGCTCCTTGGTGTAGTCGGACCAGTACTCGCCGATGATCGTGCGCTGCTTCTTGAGCAGGTCGATCGCGGCCTGGAACTGCTTGTCGTCCAGCTCGTACGGGTTGGTGATCCCGAGGTCGGGCTGGGTCTTCATCAGGTACAGCGCCGCGTCGGCGATGTAGGTCGGGCTGTCGTAGGCCGTGACCTTGCCCTTGTACGGGCTGTTCTCGTCGAAGACGACGCTCCAGCTGGTCGGTGCGGGCTTCACAACGCCCGGCAACGACATCAGGATGTTGGCGCCGCGGCCGTGCGGGATGCCGTACGCAACACCGTTGACGGAGTTGAACGACTGCATCTTCAGGTCCGGGAAGATGTCCGCGTAGCTCGGCACCAGGTCGGTGTTGACAGGAGCCACATCGCCGGCGGCGATCAGGCGCAGCGTCGCGTCGCCCGAGGCGGACACGCCGTCGTACTCGCCCGTCTTCATCAGCGTGACCATCTCGTCCGAGGTGTTGGCCGTCTTCGTGCTGACCTGGCACCCCGTCTTCTTCTCGAACGGCGTGACCCAGTCGACTGCCGGGTCGGTCGAGCCGTCCTCGACATAGCCGGCCCAGGCGATCAGGTTGAGCGCGCCCTCGCCGGCACCGAGCTTGTCCTGCATCGGCACGTCTGGTGCCGTGAACTGCCCGGCGTTGGCGTCTCCGCCACCGCTCGACGACGAGCTCGACGAGCCGCCGCAGGCTGCCGCGACTGCGGCGACCAGGGCGATCGTGATCAGTGCGATCAGTTTCCTCATTGGTCCTCCCCTTGTGGTGCGTGTGCGTTGTCCAGTTCGCGGATGCGCGAACGATCGATCACGAGCGTGGTGCGATCGCCAAGCCGAAGCGGTTCGGCGGTCTCCGTGCTGGGCCGGTCGATCATCACGGTCTCGCCGCCGGCCACGTCGACGAGAATGCGGGTGGAGGCGCCCATGAAGGCCACCTCGCGAACCGTGCCCTCGAGTTGGATGCCGTCACCGGCGCCAAGCGTGATGTGCTCCGCGCGGATCGTGCAGGTGCCGGCATGACCGAGCAGTTGCTCAGCCAAAGCGCCCGACAGGATGTTCGCTGCGCCGACGAAGTCCGCGACGAAGCGCGTCATCGGCTGGTCATAGACCTCGCGCGGCGTGCCGGTCTGAACGATGCGGCCCTGATCGAAGATCGCGATGCGGTCGCTCATCGCCAGCGCCTCGCCCTGATCGTGCGTGACGAGGATGAACGTGATCCCGACGTCGCGCTGAAGCGACTTCAGTTCGAGTTGCATCTCCTCGCGCAGCTGCTGATCCAACGCGCCGAGCGGTTCGTCGAGGAGCAGCACGCTGGGGCGCAGCACGAGTGCGCGAGCGAGCGCGACGCGTTGCCGCTGGCCACCGGAGAGCTGCGACGGCTTGCGGTCGCCGTAGCCGCCGAGGCGCACGTGCTCAAGCGCCTCCTCGGCGGCAGTGCGTCGTTCGTTCTTCGATGTACCACGCACCTTGAGGCCATAGGCAACGTTGTCGCGCACGCTCATGTGCGGGAAGAGCGCGTAGTCCTGGAAGACGGTGTTGGTGTCGCGGTCGAACGGCGGCAGCTCCGTCACGTCCTCGCCGTGGAGCAGGACACGGCCGGCCGTCGGCTGGTCGAAGCCAGCGATCATGCGCAGCGTCGTCGTCTTGCCCGAGCCCGAAGGGCCGAGGAGCGTGAAGAACTCGCCGGCAGCGATCGACAAGCTGATGTCGTCGACTGCGGTGACGGCGCCGAAGCGCTTCGTCAGGTCCTCAAGGGTGACTGCATTCTCCGTGCTCACGATGCGCAGAGTGTGCCGGGGTTCGACGGCCTGGTCAATCTGCGTAGACGCCGATCTGCGGCTCCTTCAGCCGCAGCATCGGTATCAGGCCGAGCGCGAGGAGCGCAGTCAGGCTGAGGCCCACGGCGGGGAACCCGAAGCGGTCGAGCACGAACCCGGCGCTGATCACCGCCGTGGCGCCGCACAGGGCCACGATCTGGTCGTTCGATGCCGTCAGCCGGCCGCGCTCCTGCGGCGTGGTGACGTCGGCGAGGATCGTCGTGCCAGCTACCCACGAGGCGCACCAGCCCAGGCCGAGCAGGAAGAAGAACGGCAGGATGAAGACGCTGCTGCCGAGCAACGACGTGCCGACCGCGCCGACACCGGTGACGATGACGCCGGTGAGCACCATCCGCCGTCGCCCCATGCGGTCCGTGAGTTTGCCCAGCGGGGCAGCGAGGCCGAACATGCCGAGGAAGTGGGCCGAGATGAAGAGCCCGACGACGGCGGTGCTCATGCCGCCGCGGTGCAGCACGACGGCGGTGACGCCCATGACGCCGACCATCGCCGCCTGAATCAGTGCGGCCGAGGTGACGGCGGCGCGCGCGGGTCTCAGGGCCAGCAGCTCGCGACGCGACCGCGGCTCGCCGTGCTCGGGCTCGGGTGGTGCGCCGGGAAAGTACTCGTCGAGATGTTGAGCGACGTCGCGCGGATCGACGGTGATGCTCCGCACGAGGAGGATTGCCGGAATCGCCGTGAGCGGCACGAGAAACCAAGGTGCAGCGGCCTCCTTGATGCCAAACGCGACCGCGATGAGGACGAGGCCAGAGCCAAGGAGCGGGCCGATGATGCTGCCGATTGCGCCCGCCGAGGCGACGAGACCAACCCCGTGTGCGCGCTGCTCGATGGGGTAGAGGTCGGCAGCCGCGGCGCGGTGCATCATCGCCGGCCCCTGGCCGCAGCCGAACAGGATGGTACCGGCGACGAGCAGCCAGTACGACGAGGTGAAGATCGCGAACGCACAGAGAATCGCACCGACGGTGAGCAGAGTGAGTCCGCCCATCAGGACCGGGCGTCGGCCGTGACGATCGCTCACGCGACCCGCGACGAACAACGCGGTAACGCTCGACAGCATCGCCACGCCGACGCTTGTCCCGGCCATGCTCGCGTGGTGCGAAAGCTCGGCCGTGGCGACCGCACCGACGCTCGCGTTGAGGGGGATCGCGGCGCTCGTCGCAGCCTGTCCACAGGCGAGGCGTAGCGTCCACTGCGAGATGCGCCGTGGGATGTGCGGCTTGCTGCTGGTCTCGATACTCAATTCAGCGACGGATCTTCCGGCTGCAGCGAGAACATCGCAAGGTGTCCGCCGTGGCGGCGCAGCGCCTGCTTCCACAGCTCCTCCGGGCGCTCGGTGAAGCAGTCATCGATGTGGGCGGGGATGACGACCCACGCCTCTTCGTCGAGCTCGCTTTCCAACTGCCCGGCGCCCCACCCGGCGTAGCCGGCGAAGACGCGGGCTCGAATGACGGTCGCGGGGTCGAGCGTCTCGTCGGCATCGGCGGGCAGGAACCCAACGGTGCCGAACGCGATCGCGGCGGAGCGGTTGCCATCGACGAAGTCGCCGAGCGCCATCACGGCCTCGGGCTGCACGGGGCCACCTTGGTGCACGGGCTCAGCCGCACTGACGAAGCCACTCAGCATCGGGACAGCCTCGGCAACCGTGACGTCGAGCGGGCGATTGAGCACCAGACCCATCGCGCCCTGCTCGTCGTGCTCGGCGATCAGCACGACGGAACCGGCGAAGTTCGGATCGCCGAGCGTCGGCGTGGCAATCAACAGCCGACCTTGCAGCGAGCCCTCCATGCGGGAGAGCATACGCCGCTTCTCACAACGTGCCGGCGACGATCCCCTGCGCAACGGTCGCGGCACGGGCACGGATGGCAGCCTGCTCGTCGTCGGCAAACCGCTCCCAACCACGTGCCGCCTGTGCCGTGCGGGGGTTGGCGACGAGGCGCGCGTGGTGCCGGGCGGTGAAGTCCCAGTAGAGCGTGGTGAACGGGCAGGCGTCATCGCCGGTGCGCTTGCGCGGATCGAACCGGCACCCGTTGCAATGACCGGTCATGCGCTTGAGGTACGCGCCACCGGCGGCGTAGGGCTTTGTCGCCATCAGACCGCCATCGGCGTGCAGCGCCATACCCGTCACGTTCGCCTGCATCACCCAGTCGTAGCCATCGGCGAAGCGCTCGCGGAACCATGCGTTGGCAGCCTGTGGCTCGGTGCCGAGCAGAAGCATGAGGTTGCCGAGCACCATCAGGCGATCGATGTGGTGCGTCCACGCGTAGCGGTCGACGACGTCGGCGACGTGCTGCACGCAGGCCAGCTCGGTGCGGGCCTCGCCCGTCAGCGCCGGCGGTACCGGCCCGTATGCCGCCAGCTCGTTGCGTGCGGCGTAGTCGGGCATCTCGCGCCAGTAGATGCCGTTGACGTACTCGCGCCAGCCGAGCACCTGGCGGATGAAGCCCTCGGCCGAGGCCAGAGGCACGCGACCGTCCCGCCAGGCCGCTTCGGCAGCGCGAATGCACGCGAGTGGCTCAAGCAGCCCGATGTTGAGCAGCGGCGCGATCGTGGCGTGCCGCAGCCACGGGTCGGCTGGATCGCTGACGTCCTCGTAGGGTCCGAAGCCCGCGAGTCGGTGCTCGATGAAGTCGGCGAGCCACTGCTCGCTCTCGGCTCGCGTCGTGGGCAGCCAGAAGTCCTCCGCCCGCCCGGGCAGGCCAGGCAGCAGGCGGTCGATGTCGGCCTGGACGGTCATCAGAACCGGGTCGTCGCGATCGATCGCGGGTGGCGGCGTGGGGTGCTCGCGCTCGCCGCTCCGCTTCCACGCGGCGAACGTCTCGCGGTTATCGGGGTCGTATGACCATTGGCCACCGGCGGGTTGGTCGCCGTCCATCAAGACGGCGTGGGTGCGGCGCATCCACGCGTAGAACTCCTGCATGCGCAGCCGGCGCCGTGTGCCCGCCCAGTCCGCGAAGGCCTCGCGACTGCAGAGAAACTGCGTGTCGTCGGTGACGCGCACGGGCACACCGACGGTGGCCTCGAGTCGTGGCAGCGCAGCCTGCGCCTGCCACCCACACGGCGCCATCGTCACGACCTCGGTCGCATCGTGCGCGCGCACCTGCTCGGCGATCGCCGCGTCGAAGGCGAGTCCCCGCTCGAGGCGGCACTCGTCGACCTGCCACCCGTCGGCGCGCAGCTCTTCGGCGAAGCGCCGCAGGGCGGTGAGGACCAGCGCGACCTTGTGGCGGTGCAGCCGTCCGCGGGCGATGTGCGGCAGCGACTCCACGAGCAGGACTCGATCGGTCGCGCGGTCGGCCACGGCGAGCGCGCTGTTTGCCAACGTCAGCTGCGTGCCCTGAATCCAGACGACTCGTGTCATGCGGTGGGCTCGGCGACCTGCTCGTCGGGGCACCACCACGTGGTGCGCCCACCAACCGTCGCGCGCTCGAGCGCGCAGCCGCAGCGCGGACACTGCGCACCGCGTCGCGCCCGTGCAAAGCGTCCTCGGCCCGAGCCACCGGTCGACTTGAGCGCCTCGCGCATCGCGAACCGGAGCGACGACCGTAGCTGGTCGAGCTCGTCGGCGGAGAGCGATCCGGCCGGACGGCGCGGATCGATCTGCGCATCAAAGAGCGCCTCGTCGGCGAGCAGGTTGCCCACGCCGGCGAGGACGGCCTGATCGAGGATGCGCGCCTTGATCGGCGCACGCCCCGTGCCGACGCGTTCGCGAAAGGCCTTCGGTGTGATCGTCAGCGCGTCGGGACCGAGGTGGTCGATGCCAGCACCAAGGTGTGCGCGCGAGAGGCGCCGCTTGTCACGGAGCGCCACGCGCGACTCGTCCTCGAAGACCAGTGCGACACGGTCCCAGCCGCGTGGCGCGACCTCCTGCGCGGCGCGGATCGAGCCGCCCATCCCCAGGTGCAGTCCGAGCTCGTGGCCGGTGTCGGTCTCGAGCCAGAGGAACTTGCCGTGGCGGCAGGCGGCGGTGACGATCGAGCCGCGCAGCGCCTCGTTGAGCTCGCCGGGAGCGTGCGGGCGGCAGACCCACGTATCGCTGTCCTCGACGGCAGCGATACGCAGCCCAACGCAGAGCCGCTCGAGCGTGCGGCGCGCCTTCTCGGCTTCGGGGAGTTCCGGCATGTCCGGTCTTTCGCGCTGCGCCCCGCGGCGGCGCGAGTCATGGCACCCTTTCCGGCATGGCCGACGTCGTCGTCATCGGAGCAGGACTCGCCGGGCTCAACTGCGCGGCGCTGCTGCGCGAGCACGGCATCGACGTCGAAGTCGTGGAGGCGTCCGATGGCGTCGGTGGCCGCGTCCGTACCGACCACGTCGACGGCTTTCTGCTCGACCGCGGCTTCCAGGTGCTGTTTGACGGGTACCCCGAGGCCAAGCGCGCGCTCGATCTCGACGCCCTCGACCTGAAGGCCTTCCAGCCTGGCGCCGACATCTGGTGGGACGGCCGCATGCGGACGATCGGCCATCCGCTGCGCGATCCGCGTTCTGTGCCGCAGGCCGTCAAGGCCGGTATCGGCGGCCCAGCAGACATCAAGGCGGCAGCCACGTGGCTGCTGCAGGCCAAGCCACTCGCCACCGCAACGGCACCGGAGACCACAGCAGACCAGCGCCTGCGCGATCTCGGCTTCTCCGAGTCGGTCCGCGAGCGTCTGCTGCGCCCGCTCTACCGCGGCGTGTTCCTCGATCCCGAGCTCAACGTCTCGAGCCATCTGATCGACCAGGTCTTCAGCCAGATGGCCTCCGGCCGCACGGTCGTGCCAGCACGCGGCATGGGCGCGATCGCCGACCAGCTTGCCGCACGCCTGCCAGGGGGCAGCATTCACCTACACGAGCGCGTCACCAAGGTCGGCAAGGCCAGCGTCACGCTCGCCTCCGGCAAGACGCTGAAGGCCAAGCACGCTGTGGTGATCGCCGCTGGCACCGTCGATGCCTGCGCGCTTGCCGGCATTCCGGCGCCCGAGCCGCGCGGCTCGACGTGCCTCTGGTACGCCGCCGTCGAAGCCCCCGCGGGCAAGCGCATCGTGCTCGATGGTGATGGCACCGGACCGGTCAACAACGTCGCCGTGATGAGCGCCGTCGCGCCGTCGTACGCGCCGGCCGGTCAGGCGCTGATTGCCGCCTCGTGCGTGGGTCTGCCCGCCGGGGACGATGCGGCGCTTGACGCCGCGGCGCGTGCGCAGCTAACTCCCTGGTTTGGCAGCCGCGTGCACACGTGGCGCCTCCTGCGCGTGGATCGCATCGAGTGGGCGCAGCACGCGCAGCCGCCGGGGTCGCTGTCGAGTGGCGTGCGCTGGCTGCGCGACAAGGTCATCCTCTCGGGCGACGGCACCGAGAACGCCTCGATCGACGGCGCGCTGCGCTCTGGCCGCCGCGCCGCTGATCTCGTCATCGCCGCCACTGTCGCGGCGAAGGTCTGAATCGATGAAGGCCGTCGTGGTCGGGCTGGGCGTGATGGGGCTGCCGACGGCGCGTGCGCTCGCCGAGCGCGGCCACGAGGTGATCGGTATCGATCGCCACGGCATCTCGGCCCCCGCGGGCTCGTCGGCGGGTGCTACCCGCATCTTCCGCCTGGCGCACGAGCGCCCCGGAGACATCGTGTTGGCTCGCAAGGCGCTCGATAAATGGCGCGAGCTCGAGGCGCTGTCGGGTGAGCAGCTGCTCGACCACGTGGGCCTGGTGTTGCGGGGCGATCCGGTCCCCGCGTGGGTTGCCGCCATGCGCGACGCTGGCGTGCCCGTCGAGGAACTCGATGCCGATGGCGTGCAGCGCGCCTTTCCAGAACTGTCGTACCGGCCGCAGGAGGCTGCTGCGTTTGTGCCCGACGATGGCGTGCTGTTCGCCGCCAAGGGCCTCGCCGCGATGGCCGATGCCGCGCGCAGCGCCGGCGCCGAGCTGTCGACCCCGGAGCGCATGCTCGAGGTCGATGAGACCCCAGCCGGTGTGCGCGTGACGACGAATCGACGTGTGATCGACGCGGACATCGCCGTGCTGGCGGTTGGTCCGTGGGCTACGACGCTGCTCGAGCCGCTGGGCATCCGCCTGCCGCTTGCTCCCGCCATCGGCCAGGTCTCGTACTGGCGTGGTGGCGGCGCGTGGCAGCGCCGCCCTTCGCTCGTCGACTTCTACGCGCCCGACAAGATCGGCGTTTACGGCCTGCCGACCCCGGGCAAGGGCTACAAGATCGGCCTCGATTACGGCTGCGAGGACACGTGGGATCCTGACGCTGCGGCGTGGCCCCATCGCGGCTTCGAAGAGGAGTGCAATCGCGACTGGGTCATCAGCCACGCACCGGGCCTCGCCTCGGACGGGCCGCACCTGACCGAATCGTGTCCGTGGACGATGACGCCCGATGGTGAGTACTTCATCGAGCGACGCGGCGCCATCACCGTTGCGACCGGTTGTAGCGGCCACGCCTTTAAGTTCATGCCGATCATGGGCGAGCTGATCGGCGATATCGCCGAAGGCAAGCCCGCCTGGCCCGAGGCCGACATTTTCGGCATCGACCGCATGGCACCCGACACGCCCTTCGCGCTCGTCGAGACGCCGATGGGCGCGCGCATCGGCCTCTGACGCGCTGCCATCAGGCACCGCTTCAGCCCGCTGCATTGGCTCTCCTGACACGATGGGCCCGGGCCCACTGTGTCAGGTGATCTGTGGTGAAACGCGCACGCAATTGCGACCGAAGACTCGGACACTCAGGCCGATTCCTCACCGGTCAATACAGGCGTTGCGCGTTCAGCGACGGAGCGGCAGGCGCGGGACGCATCGGAACGCGCGTGCAGCGCGCAGAACGATCACGCAGCACTCCTGACACGATGGGCCCGGGCCCATGGTGTCCAAATCGACGCTGATCGCCGAGCTGGTCTGGATCCCCTGATGTGGGGTTGCGCCAGTCTCGCGCCGGGTAGACGCGCGAAGATACGAGAGATGAACCGATTTGCACAACTCGCGCGCACCGACGCGCCCACGCTCGACCTGCTCGCGCTGGCGATCGCGGGTGCGCTGCGCGAGGTGGATCAGGAACTGGCGCTGGCCGAGCTCGACCGGCTGGCCGGCGAGGTCGTGCTGAACGGCGTGGGGGAGACCGGCCTCGAGCAGATCGAGGCGCTCCGCACGGTGCTGGGACGCCGCGAGGGCTTCCTCGGCGACGTCGAGGACTACGACCATCCCGACAATTCGATGCTGGATCTGGTGCTCGAACGCAAGCGCGGCCTGCCCATCCTGCTCAGCGTCGTCTGGATCGAGGTGGGACGCCGCGTCGGCATCCCGATCCGCGGCGTCGGCCTGCCCGGGCACTACGTCGTGGGCTGGTTCGGCGATGGCGATCCGATTCTGCTCGACCCGTTCAAGGGCGGTGTACTGCTCGCCGATCCGCCGCCCCCGGGCCGCATCGTGCAGACGCCGGTGCACCTGACGGCGCTGCGCATCCTGTCGAACCTCGTTGCGTCGTATGAGCGTCGTGGCGACGTGGGGCGGTCGCTCAAGGCCGCGCAGCTGCGGCTCGAGTTGCCGCTCGGCGATCGCGACATGAAGGTGATGGAGTTCGAGCACCGTCGTCTCGGCGCGCGTATGAACTAGTCGCACATGCACGAGATGACGGATTCGGTCTAGGATCCCTTCATGCATTCGTCCTACGCACTCAATTCCGAGGACTTCTCCGTCGAGCGCGACGGCGTTTCCGCTCCGCTGAACACCCTCTGGCCCGGTGGCTACAAGAACGGCGACCGCTTCTGCGTGGTGATGGGCACGCCGATGGACGCCGTTGGCTGCTCGAACCTGATCGGCGGCACGAACACGCTGTTCTACGACCACTTGCGCGAGACGCGGGGCAATGCGAACTTCTTCCGCTACGCCGACACGTACATGATCGGCGTCGATTGCGAGCCCGGCGACTGGAACCAGCTCGACGTGTGGCCGATGCACAAGTTCGTCAGCATCATGTCGCCGACCGCTGAGTCGCTGATCCACACGATCAATGACCGCCGCATCACGCACCTCGCGATCCCCGAGACAGGCATTCGCGTCCGTGGTCCCGTCGTGCTGTCGACGTGGAACTCGTTCCTCGACACCATCAAGTGCGTCGTGCTGTACAACCCGCTCACGGGCAAGGCCCGCGAGGCCGACGTCAAGCTGCTCGGCAACAAGGTGATTGAGTCGTACGTCGAGCAGGCGATCTTCTCGACGCCGGGCCTCGGTGCCGGTGCGCAGGCCCGCTATCGCCGCATCCGCCGCAACCTCGACCAGGAGCCTATGCGCTGCCTCGAGGAGTACCGCACGCTGCCGAATCCGGCCGCCGCGCGCGCTCTGTTGGGCGTGTCCGAGGTGCTGCCGCCGGGCCATCAGCCGCCGGACCTGCGCCAGGCGCCGATCGTGATCATCCCCGTCGACACCCCGGTCGCTGCCGCCGATCAGGAGGGTTCACCTCCCGCTGAGGCCGCCGGCATCGCGATCGTCGAGGCGCCCGCCCCGCAGGTCTCGACCGAGGGTCTGCGCAAGACAGCCTTCGACGCGATTCTGCGCCGCAACGGCGGCACCTTCGCCGAGTGGGAGGGCTGGGACTGGATCTCTGACTTCGGCGATCCGATCGACGAGCACCACGCGGTCCGCGAGACCGTCGGCATCTGGGACGAGTCACCGCTGCAGAAGTGGATCTTCCGCGGACCCGACGCGCTCAAGGCCGTCGACTACTGCTTCGCCAACGACATGGCCTCGATGCAGGTCGGCCAGGCCCGCTACTCGTGCTTCGTCGACGAGTACGGTCGCATGCTCGGCGACGGCGTCGCCTTCAACACGGGCGACGAGACCGGTGCCGGCATCCTCGTGGTGACCGCACTGCCGAGCGACGTGGACCAGTTCCGCCGCGTCTCGAAGCAGCAGGGCTTTGACGTCGAGATCCTCGACCGCACCGAGGAGTGGCCGCACATCCAGGTGCAGGGTCCGAAGTCGCGCGAGCTGATCAGCGCGATGACCGACTTCGACGTCGACTCGCTCAAGTACTTCCGCTTCACGACGGAGCCGATCACGATCGGCGGCATCGCGGGCTGCTACCTGGCCCGCACTGGCTACTCGGGCGAGCTCGGCTACGAGATCTACGTGCCGAAGGCCGGCGCCGAAGCGCTCTGGCAGGAGCTCCTCAACGAGGGCGCGTCGCGCGGCATCCGTCAGTACGGCCTCGCCGCCGTCGAGTCGCTCCGCATCGAGTCGGGCCTGATCTTCATCGGCTACGACTACTTCCAGGGCCTGACCTCGCCGTTCCATATGAACCTGGACCGGACGATCAACCTGGAGACGGGCGACTTCAACGGCAAGCAGGCGCTCGTCGACGAGCTGGCCGCGGGCATCACGCATCGCCTCACGACGCTCGTCGTCGCGGGCAACGAGGCGCCGGACTACGGCGCCGATGTCTTCGTCAACGGTCGCGGTGTCGGCAAGCTGCTGTCGCCGTCGGCGGGACGCTCGCCGAGCGTCGATCGCCTGATCGGCATGGCGTGCATCGAGGCCGAGCTGGCCGAGCCGGGCAATCGCGTCGAGGTGGCGCTGCCCGACGGCCGTCTCGTCCCGGCGTACACCGACACGTACCCGATCTACGACCCCGAGAAGAGGAGACCGCGGTCATGAGCGATCAGGAAAACGCAGCCGGCGCTGAAGGCCTGCGGTTGACGGCCTTTGACGCGATTCAGCGTCGTCAGGGTGGCACCTTTGCCGAGTGGGAGGGCTGGGATTGGATCTCCGACTTCGGCAATCCACTTGCCGAGCACCATGCGGTTCGCGAGACCGTTGGTGTTTGGGACGAGTCGCCGTTGCAGAAGTGGATCTTCCGCGGCAACGACGCGATCAAGGCCGTCGACTTCTGCTTCGCCAACGACATGTCTGACCTTGCCGTCGGACAGGCCCGGTACTCGTGCTTTCTCGACGAGAACGGCTGCATGCTCGGCGACGGTGTGGTCTTCAACACCGGTGATGAGACGGGTGCCGGCATCCTCGTGGTGACCGCGCTGCCGAGTGACGTCGATCACTTTCGCCGTGTCTCGACGCAGCAGGGTTTCGACGTCGAAATCCTCGATCGCACCGAGGAGTGGCCGCACGTCCAGGTACAGGGTCCCAAGTCGCGTGACCTGATCGATGGCCTCACGGACTTCGAGGTCGCGTCGCTCAAGTACTTCCGCTTCACGACGGAGCCGATCACGGTCGCGGGTATTGCCGGCTGCTACTTGGCTCGCACGGGGTACTCGGGCGAGCTCGGCTACGAGATCTACGTGCCGAAGGACAGCGCCGAGATGTTGTGGGAGGCTCTGCTCGCGGCTGGTGCAGCGTACGGAATCCGTCCGTACGGTCTGGCTGCGGTTGAGTCGCTGCGGATCGAGTCGGGCCTGATCTTTATCGGCTACGACTATTTCGTGGGCGAGACTTCGCCGTTCCACATGAATCTGGATCGGACCATCAGTCTCGATACGGGTGACTTCGTTGGCAAGCAGGCGCTGGTCGATGAGCTGGCCGCGGGCATCACGCACCGCCTCACGACGCTGGTCGTCGACGGAGATGAGGCACCGGATTACGGGGCAGAGGTCTTTGTCGATGGTCGGAATGTCGGAACGTTGCTGTCGCCGTCGGCGGGTCGTTCGCCGAGCGTCGATTTGCAGATCGGCATGGCGTGCATCGAGGCAGACCTCGTCGCATCCGGTACGCGTGTACAGGTTGCGCTTCCCGACGGGACTCTCGCCGAGGCGACGGCCGCTGCATTCCCAATCTACGACTCGGAGAAGAAGCGACCGCGGTCGTGACCTGGAGCGCCGACCCGGCAGGTTCGATCGGGGTCGTCGCCGAGGGCTGGGAGGGCGTGCGCGGAGCCGAGCTCCTGCGCGCCCAACTGCCGAAGGAGGACATCCTCGTCGTCGCCGACCAGGCGTTCGCGCCGTACGCGGGCCGGCGGCCCGATCAGGTGACGCGGCGCGTGCACGATCTCGCGACGGGGCTCCTCGATGAGGGCGCCAAGGCGCTGCTGCTCGCCGGCGGCTTCGCATCCTTCGAGGCGCGACCCGAGTTCGAGGGCATCTCCGTACGGGGACTGGAGTGCGGCCTGCGCGCGGCCCTGGCCGAGGCGAAGGGGCGCCCGATCGCCGCGGTGTTCTCGTCCGACGAGGTCAAGACGATGGTGCTGGCCAAGGCGATCCGCACGCTGCGCGGCGGCGGTAGCGTCACGCTGATCGAGCGCGGTACCGATCCCGCCCGCGATCTGCTCATGCGCGTCCGCAAGCACGCGCCCGAGGTAGCGGTGCTCCTATTGCTCACGCCGAGCGCGTACGTCGACGCCGATGAGGTACGCGAGCTGGCCGGTGACGTCACCGTGGTCGATGGCCTCGCCGCGACCGTCGACTTCCTCGTGCACGACATCCGCCGTCACCGCCTGCTCGCGCATCACGGCGAGCGCGCCGGCCGCATCACCGCCTTCGCCACGCGTGGCGGAACGACGGGCATCACGCGCGAGCCGCTATCGACCGCCTCGGTCGCCGCGCTCCAGCGTCGCGTCTAGGACAAGAGCCCGAGCCCGGTCACTGCGAAGAGCGTGACCGCGATGCCGATGTACTGGTTCGTGTACAGCCGCTCGCGCATGCCGATGATGCCGATCAGCGCCGCGGCCGTGCCCCACTGCGTGGCCGTCACCGAGGCGACCGAGAGCGGACCGATCGACGCGGCAAAGGCGAAGAAGGCGAAGCCGACCGCGTCGAGCAGGCCGCACCAGAGAATCGGGTAGACGTTCGTGCGCTTCGGCAGCTCGCGTACCAGGAGGAACGCCGGCAGGATCGCGAGCACGCTGACGGTTCGCGTGACGCCGACGGTGGTCAGGTCGGGCAGGTTCGACTGGCCGAGCGCGATCAGCACGCCGGCGTAGGCGAACGCTGCGAGTACCGCTTCGGGAGCCCCAGCCGCCGTGCGGCGGCCCGGCTCGACCGCCACGAGGAAGGCGCCGACGACCGCCACGCCAAGCAACACGTACTGGACGGCCGATGGGCGCTCACCAAGCGCGATCGACAGCAGCGTCGCGACACCGCCCTCGAGGGCGATGATCGGCGCGACGACGCTCAGGCTGCCCTTCGTCAGCGCGCGCAGCAGCAGGAAGAAGCCGACGGTGGCGAGCAGGCCGGCGAGAATGGGCCAGCCCAACCCGGCTGGGGTCCACGGGCCCTCGAGGCGATCGACGACCAGTGCGACGGGCAGCACCACTGCTGCCGTCACGATCAAGACCCAGAACATGATCACCGCCGGCTTGGTCTTGGTCCGGCTCGCCTGTTGCGTGAACACGTTGGCGAACGCCCACGAGAAGGCCGTGACCAAGCCGAACAGGACGACCATGAGGCGTTAGTCGCCGAGCTCGGTGCGACGCCGATCCGTGTACGCCTTCAGCTCGGCGTGAAGATCGGGGTCGAGCGTGGGCGGGTTCTCTGCCCATGCCTCCTGCAAACGATTGAACTCGTCGAGTGCGCGCTCGGTGGCGTTCTTGCCGCCCTTCTTCGTCCACGCCGAGTAGTTGTCTGTCGTCCAGACCGTCGGGCGATAGAAGCAGTCGCGGAAGTTCTCCAGCGTGTGCGCGGCACCGAAGAAGTGGCCGGCGTGGCCAACCTCGGCATGCGCCTCGAAGGCGAGGTTCTCGTCGGTCCATTCGATCGGCGTGAACTCCGCGATCAGGTTGCGCAGCATCTCGGTGTCCATCGCGACCTTGGCGAACGAGTGCACGAGGCCGCCCTCGAGCCAGCCGGTGGTGTGCAGCTGGAGGTTGGCGCCGGCGAGAAACGACTGGGCCATCGTGTTGAGCGACTCGAAGGCCGACTGTCCATCCACGGCCGGGCTGGCGTTGAGGCCACCACCGCCGGCGCGCCACAGGACGTTGTGGCGACGCGCGATCTGGCCGGTGGCGAGGATGCCAAGTGCTGCCTCGGGGCCGCCGAAGCCGGGCGAGCCGGACTTCATGTCGGTGTTCGAGACGAACGAGCCCATGATCGCGGGGCAGCCCGGGCGGATCGCCTGGACGAGCGCAATGCCCGCCAGCGACTCGGCGGTCTGCTGTGCGAGTGCGGCCGGCACGGCGACCGGACCCATCGCGCCCATCATGATGAACGGCGTGATGTTGACGATCTGATTGCGCTCGGCGAGCATCCACAGCGACTCGAGCATGCGCGTATCGAACATCAGCGGCGAGTTCGCGTTGATCGTGCCGAAGACCGCGGCGTCCTTCTCGAGCACCTCGGGGCCGCCGAGCACCATCTCGGCCATCGCGATCGAGTCGATCACGCCGTTGAGGTGGATCTGCGCAGCGCCGACGGGGAGGTCGGTGTTCTCGTACATCGCGAGCTGCAGGTCGAGATGGCGCGAATCGATCGGCTTGTCGTTGACCTCGATGATCGGATAGCCGGGCGTGTCGATCTCGGGCGTCATCTGTGCGGCGCGCAGCAGCTGGACGGCATCGGCGAGCGTGCCGTCGCGGCGGCCCGTGACGCCGTCGTCGCAGAACGGCATCGACTGGCCGGTGCAGAAGACCATGTTGTCGCGGCCGAACTGCACGTTCTTGTCCGGGTTGCGCGAGATCAGGCGGAACTCGGTCGGCGTCGTCTTGATCTTCTCAAGAATCCACTCGGGGTCGAAGAAGACCACCTCGTCCTCGACGCGCTGGCCCTCGCGGCGAAAGAGCTCGAGCGACGGCTCGTGCACGAACTTGATCCCGACCTCGGAGACGAGGCGCTTCCAGCCTCGGTCGATGGTGTCGAGTGCGTCCTCGGAGAGGGGCTCGAAACGCGGGGTCTTGTTCACGAACACTGGGTGAATCCTTTCAACGCCATCGCTGAACTATGGCAGGGGTTTGTTCGCAGCGGCGGTATACTCAGCCGGCGCCGGCCGTATGCGACGCCGCACTGCATTGTCCGATTCGAACCACGCCACCTCCGGAGGCAGCCATGTCCCGCACGGGCCACTGCCACTCCTCGCGCTCGGCGCGCTCGGGGTGATCTACGGCGACATCGGCACGAGCCCGCTCTACGCGATGCAGGTGGCCTTCAGCTCGACGTTCGGCATGAAGCCGAACGAGCAGGACATCCTCGGCCTCCTCTCGATGTTCATCTGGGCACTGATCATCGTCGTGACGATCAAGTACGTGATCATCGTGACGCGCGCCAACAACAAGGGGGAGGGCGGCGATCTGGCGCTTCAGTCGCTCGCGCTGCGCTTCGTGCAGAACAAGACGCGCACGATGGTGATCATCGTCGGCATCCTCGCGGTCTCGCTCTTCATGAGCGACGCGGTGCTGACACCGAGCATCTCGGTGCTGTCAGCTGTCGAAGGCGCAGGCCTCAAGTTTCCCGAGATCGAGCGGTATGCGATCGTGATCGCGCTCGTGATTCTGACGACGCTCTTCCTCGGCCAGCGCTTCGGCACGGAGAAGGTCGGCCGCCTGTTCGGCCCGATCATGCTCGTCTGGTTTCTCGTCATCGCGGGTATTGGCATCAACGGCATCCGCGAGAACCCGACCGTGGTGCGCGCGATCCTGCCGATCTACGCCTTCGAGTTCATCGTCGCCCATCCGCTGCTGTCGTTCGGCGCGCTCAGTGCGGTCACGCTCGCGATCACCGGTGCCGAGGCGCTGTACGCGGACATGGGGCATTTCGGCCGCCCGCCGATCACGCTGTCGTGGCTGCTGATCGTCTTCCCGAGTCTCACGCTCTGCTACCTCGGTCAGGGCGCGCTGCTGCTCGAGAATCCGCAGCTGATCGACAATCCCTTCTACCACCTCGTGCCGGGTGGGATCGAGATTCCGGTCGTGATCCTCGCCACGCTCGCCACGGTGATCGCGTCCCAAGCCGTCATCTCGGGCGCCTATTCCGTGACGCGCCAGGCGATGCAGCTCGGCCTGCTGCCGCGCATGAAGGTGCTGCAGACGTCGGCGACGGTGCGCGGCCAGATCTTCATGCCCGTCATCACGCTGTTCCAGTACCTCGCGGTGGTTGCGACGATCCTGATCTTCAAGTCTTCCGAGCACCTCGCGGCGGCCTATGGTCTCGCCGTCACCGGTACGTTGGTGTGCACCACGGTCCTCGCCGTGATCGTCGCCTTCCACCTCTGGCACTGGCCGAAGTGGCGCATCGTGCTGATCTTCGGACCGCTCGGCATCGTCGACGTCGCGTTCTTCACTGCCAACATGTCGAAGATCCCGCACGGCGCGTGGTTCTCGCTGGTCGTCGCGACAATCCTGTTCATCATCATCTCGTCGTGGTCGACGGGACGCACGGCGATGATGCGCGCGCTCTCGCGCGAGGCCGTGCCGGCCGATGACTTCACCGAGAAGGTCGCGGCCGGCAAGTACAAGCGCACGGAGGGCACCGGCGTGTTCCTCGTCGCCTCGTCCACCCATGTGCCACGCCCGCTGATCGCCACGATCCGCAACTTCGGCCGCATCCACGAGCTGACTGTGCTGCTGACCGTGCAGACGCTTGACACGCCGTACGCGACCGATGCCAATCGCTCTGAGGCGACGGAGATCAGCCCGGGCCTGTGGCGCGTGTTCCTGCGCTTCGGCTTTGCCGAGTCGCCGAACGTCCCCGTCGCGCTCGAGGCGAGCGCGATCGGACCCCACATCGACCCGGAGACGACGTCGTACTTCGTTGGCCGCGACACCGTTGCTGTCACGTCCCGCGGCTTCATCGGCTTCCCGCGCCGCGTCTTCGCGCTGCTCCATCGCCACGCACAGGTCTCGACGGACTTCTTCCACGTGCCCCCGGATCACACGGTCACGATGGGCGCGCGCGTCGAGATCTGACGATGTGCCGCTGAATACGAAATCTTTGTTCTAGGATACGGCTGCGATGCCGCATGCGAATCGTCACCAGGGCACGCCGCGACGCGGCGCGGTCGCGCTGCTTGTCCTCGCCGCGCTCGGTGTCATTTACGGCGACATCGGCACCAGCCCGCTCTACGCCTTCCAGGCCGCGTTCGGCCCCGATATCGGCCTCACCGTCGACGAGCCATCCGTGCTTGGTGCGCTCTCACTGTTCGTCTGGGCGCTCATCATCGTGGTCACCATCAAGTACGTGATCGTTGTGATGCGGGCATCGAACAACGGCGAGGGCGGCACCTTGGCGCTGGGCGCCCTCGTTGAGCCTCTCGTCCGGGGGCGACGCCGGGCGCTGGTCATCTTCCTCAGCATGCTCGCGATCGCGCTCTTCGCCGCCGACGCGGTACTCACGCCGAGCGTGTCGGTGCTGTCGGCGATCGAGGGAGCATCGCTCATCAATAGCGGATTGCAGGAGTACGAGACCGAGATCGCGTTGGTCATCCTGACGCTCCTCTTCATGATGCAGCGCTGGGGCACAGGGAGCATCGGGCGCGTGTTCGGGCCGATCATGCTTCTCTGGTTCACCGTGATCTCGGCACTCGGCATCGTGCAGATCGTGCAGAACCCCTCGGTGCTGCGGGCGATCAGTCCCACCTATGCGATCGACCTCGCGCTGCGCGAGCCGACAATGACGTTCCTCGCGCTTGGTGCGGTCACCCTCGCGATCACCGGTGTCGAGGCGTTGTACGCCGACATGGGGCACTTCGGGCGTCCACCCATCACGATCTCGTGGTCGGTGATCGTCTTCCCAGCACTGGTGCTGTGTTATCTCGGACAGGGCGCATTGGTTCTGGACGATCCGCGTAAGATCAACAACCCCTTCTACGCGCTGGTTCCCGACGGACTGATGCTGCCGATGGTCGTGCTCGCCACGCTGGCGACGGTGATCGCGTCGCAGGCGGTCATCACGGGCATGTACTCGCTGACGCAGCAGGCGATGCAGATGGGATTTCTGCCGCGCCTGCCGATCGTCCACACCTCGAAGACGATCCGCGGGCAGATCAACATCCCCGTGATCACGCTGATCATGTTCATCGGCGTGGCGGCGACGGTGCTGATCTTCCAGTCCTCATCCCGTCTCGTCGTGGCGTACGGCCTGACGGTCACTGGCACCCTGATCTGCACGACGATCCTCGCGGCGATCGTGGCTCGCACGGTCTGGCGTTGGTCGCCGCTGGTCGTGGCGCTCGTCTACGTACCGCTCGGTGTCGTCGACATCCTGTTCTTCTCGTCGAACGTGATCAAGATCGTGCACGGCGCGTGGTTCACCGTCTCCATCGCCGTGGTGATCTTCTTCGTCGTCCGCTCGTGGTCGACGGGGCGTGATCGCTTGCTGGCCGAGGCGGCGGCTCACGCCGTGCCGCTGGACGGATTCCTGGCCACGTTGCCGCCATCGGCCCGCGGCCGGTTGCGTGGTACGGGTGTCTTCCTCGTGCGTGAGCCGGAGGTGGCGCCTGGGACGCTGATGAAACTGGCCGATCGCACCGGAGGCATCTACGAGCGCACGCTGATCGTCTCGATCAGCACAACCGAGGTTCCCGTGGTTCCGGAGGCGGAGCGCGCCGAGGTTGTTGTGCTGCAGCACGGCGTGCAGCGCATTGCGCTTCGCTTCGGGTTCACCGAGCAACCTGACGTGCCTGCGGCACTGGGGCGACTCGCGCTGGGCGAGCCATTCGATCCACAGGTGGCCGATTACCTCATCGGGCGCGACTCCGTGGCCGTCAAGGGCAGGGGACTGCGCTCGGTCCCGCTGTATCTGTTCGCCGCCATGCATCGCTTCTCCCAGGGGCGTCCCGAGTTCTTCGGCGTGCCACCCGAGCTCTTGACGGCGATCGGCCGCCGCATCGAACTCACGCCCTGACGAAGGGTGGGCGCGTGGAGAGCTAGTCGTCGCCGCGGGCTGCGTCGAGCAGCGCGCGCGTGATCGTCGGCAATGGGTCGCGGTCGGGGACGACGACGCCGATGCGTTGCTCCACCGTTGGGTCGGTCAGTGGCACGGCGACGATCTCGTCGGGCAGCGCGCCGCCGTCGAGCCACGAGCTCGGCCCGATCGTGTACCAGCGGCCATCGGCCACGTGCTCCCAGAGCGGCACGATGTCGTCCGACTCGATGCGTGGGGCGGGGGAGGAGCCAGCGGTCGTGAAGGCCGCGTCGATGATGCGGCGGTTCTGCATCGTCTGCGTGAGCAGCACGAGCGGCAGCTCTGCGGCCTCGCGCCAGGTCAGCGATGGCCGGCTCGCCTCGGGACTGCCCTGGTGGGCGTAGAGGACGTAGCGCTCCTGCGCGACCGGGACACCGCGCACACCGTGCAGCGGCTCGTTGTCGAGGTACGTGATGCCGGCATCGATCTCGAACTCGAGCAGTTGGCGTTCGATCTCGCGGCTGGCGAGCGAGAGCACGGTGATCGACAGGCCGGGGTGGAGCGCGGCGACGGTCGCCGATAGCGCGCTGGCGATCGGCAGCGCGGTCGGGATCGCGCCGAGGCGCAGGCGACCGGTAAGCGCGCCGCGCATGGCGGCGAGGTCTTCGCGCAGGCCGTCGGCGTCGGCCAGCAGGCGGTGCGCCCAGGCAACCACACGCTCGCCCTCGGGTGTCAGGCCGCCGTAGGTGCGGCCGCGCACCACGATAGGCACACCCAATTCCGCCTCGAGGGCCCGAATGCCGCCGCTCAGGGACGGCTGCGAGACATGACATGCAGCAGCAGCGCGGCCGAAGTGCCGTTCGCGAGCGAGCGCTATGACGTATTCCAACTGCCGCAACTGCATGACGCCATGATAGCCGTTGCCTATCACACGAGTGGAAATGCCATGTTTCGCCGGCGCTCGTGCCCCGTCATCATTGGGGTGTTCACGCATATCCGCTGGAGGACTGCTGCGATGACGACGACGAAACTGCCCAAGGGGCGCCTGACGCACCCATGGATCAAGGAGAACGGCGAGTTCCGACCCGCCAGCTGGGAGGAGGCGCTCGATTACGCCGCCGCCGGCCTCGCGCCTGCGCGCGACCTCGACACATCGAAGAGCTACGGCATGTTCTCGTGCTCGAAGGCCTCCAACGAGGTCAACTACCTCGCCGGCAAGTTCACCCGTCAGGTGATGGGGTCGAACAACGTCGACTCATGTAACAGAACTTGACACGCTCCTAGCGTCGTCGGTCTGGCGACTGTCTTTGGAGCGGGTGGCGGAACCTCTTCGTATGAGGAGTATCACGACACCGACGTCATCCTGCTGTGGGGCTCGAACGCCCGCAACGCACATCCGATTTTCTTCCATCACGTCCTCAAGGGCATTCACAACGGTGCGCGGCTCTTCGTCGTCGATCCCCGCCGTTCTGAGACCGCCCAGTGGGCCGACATCTGGCTCGGCAATAACGTCGGCTCGGACATCGCCCTCGCCAACGCCATGGCCAACGAGATCATCCAAGCGGGTCTCGCCAACAGGGCCTTCATCGAGCACTCCACGGAGAACTTCGAGAACTATCGAAAGCACGTCGCCGAGTACACGCTCGAGCGTGCCGAGGAGCTGACCGGCGTACCGGCCGAGGCGATCCGCGAGGTCGCCCACGCCTACGCCAAGGCCGACCGCGCGATGATCTCGTGGACGCTCGGTATCACCGAGCACCACACGGGCGTCGACAACGTCCTCAGCCTGATCTCCCTGGCCCTGCTCTGCGGCCACGTCGGGCGCTACGGCTCGGGCCTCAACCCGCTGCGCGGCCAGAACAACGTGCAGGGCGGCGGCGACATGGGCGCGATCCCGAATCGCCTGCCGGGCTTCCAGGACATCGAGAACAACCACGAGGCACGCGAGAAGTTCTCGCAGGCCTACGGCGTGCCGATCCGTGATCGCTACGGCTGGCACCTCACGCAGATGTTCCACGGCATGGAGACCGGGGAGCTGAAGTACTGCTACATCATCGGCGAGAACCCGGCCCAGTCCGACGCCGATTCGAACCGCATCCGCACCCTGCTGGGCGGCCTCAACTTCCTTGTCGTGCAGGACATCTTCGCGACGAAGACGGCCGAGCTCGCCGACGTGATCCTGCCGGGCTCTGCCTCGTGGTGCGAGTCCGACGGCACCGTCACGAACTCCGAGCGTCGCGTCCAGCGCGTGCGCAAGGCGCTCGACCCGCCGGGCGAGGCCATGGACGACCAGTGGATCCTCACCGAGCTGGCCAAGCGCCTGGGCTTCGATTGGAACTACCCGACCAGCGAGGACATCTGGAACGAGCTGCGCTCGCTCTCGCCGATGCACACCGGCATGTCGTACGCGCGGCTCGAGGAGCTCGGTGGCATCCAATGGCCGTGCCCCGAGGAGGGCCACGCTGGCTCGCCGCGTCTGCACGAGCGTCTCTGGGCCGACCCGGTGCAGGGCATGCTCGCGCCGTTCGTGCCGGTGCACGATCGCCCGCCGTTCGAGGCGACCGACGCCGAGTTCCCGATCCGTCTCACCACGGGTCGTCGCCTCGAGTCGTACAACACGGGCGTCCAGACCGAGAAGTTCACGAGCCCGCTGCACGCCGGCGAGTTCCTCGAGCTGTGCCCCGAGGACATGGAGCGCATGAACCTCGAAGACGGCGAGATCGTGCGCGTCTCCTCGCGCCGTGGCACCGTCGAGTCGCCGGTCCGCACCGACGTCCGGCTGCGTCCTGGTCTTGGCTTCATGACGTTCCACTTCCCCGACCAGGTCGACGTGAACCAGCTGACGATCGACGCCGTCGACGAGAAGAGTGGCACCGCCGAGTTCAAGGCCTGCGCGATCAAGGTCGAGAAGCTCGCCAAGGGCGAGCAGACCATGACCGCCTACGCCGACCGCGAACTGGTGGCGGGCGACTAGTGGACATCAAGCTCCTCGACGTTGCCCCGACCGAGGTCGAGAAGGAGGCCGTTGACCAGCTCCTCGGCCCGCCGCTCTCGGGCTGGGACGGCGGCGAGCGCGACGCGCTCACCGATACCCGCGTCGCCGAAGGTGGTCACGAGTCCCGCGAGGATCGACACCTGTTGCTGCCCGTACTGTGGGCAGTGCAGGATCGCATCGGCTACATCAGCGCTCCGTCGCTGGCGTACATCTCCAAGCGCCTGATGATTCCGCCCGCCGAGGTCTACGGCGTGGCGTCGTTCTACATGATGCTCGCCACGGAGCCCTCGCCGCCGCGCGTGCTGCACGTGTGCGAGGACATCGCCTGCAAGTGCCTCGGCTCCGACGATCTGATCGCCACGCTCCAGGAGCGCTTCGGTCCCGAAGGCGCCGTCTCGACCGATGGTCGTTCGACGTGGCACCGCTCGCCGTGCCTCGGCCAGTGCGACCGCGGCCCGGCCGTGCTGATGATGGAGGCCGGCCTCGAGCCGTTTACCCGCACCTACGCGCCCGCCTCGAGCGGCACCGCCTTTGCCTCGCTTGCCGAAGAGGACGCCGTCGGTACCGAGCCGGCCGTGCCCAACCAGGTCGGCGATCCGAGCCTGCGCCTGCTGCGCCGCATCGGCGTGGTCGACCCGTGGAGCCTCGACGACTATCGCGCCAAGGGCGGCTACGACGCCCTGCGCAACGCAATTGCGCTTGGCCCCGCGGGTGTCATCCGCGAGGTCAAGGATTCGCGCCTGATGGGCCGCGGCGGTGCCGCGTTCCCGACCGGCGTCAAGTGGGAAGCGGTTGCTCAGCAGCCGGCCCGCCCCAAGTTCCTCATCTGCAACGCCGACGAGTCCGAGCCCGGCACCTTCAAGGATCGCGTGATCATGGAGGGCGATCCGTTCTCGCTGGTCGAGTCGATGACGATCGCGGCGTACGCAATGGGTACCGAGACGGGCTTCATCTATCTCCGCGGTGAGTATCCCGAGGCCGAGCGCGCCGTCCAGAATGCGATCGACCAGGCGTACGACCGCGGCCTGCTCGGCGACGACATCCTGGGCGAGGGCTTCACCTTCGACCTCGAGATCCGTCGCGGCGCTGGTGCGTACATCTGTGGCGAGGAGACCGCGATCTTCAACTCGATCGAGGGCTTCCGCGGCGAGCCGCGCTCGAAGCCGCCGTTCCCGGTCGAGAAGGGTGTGTTCCAGAAGCCGACCGCGATCAACAACGTCGAGACGCTCATCAACGTGCTCGACGTCCTGATGAAGTCCGGCCCCGGCTACGCCGAGATGGGTACCCAGGGTTCCACGGGCACCAAGCTCTTCTGCCTGTCGGGCTGCGTCACCCGCCCCGGCGTCTACGAGGTGCCGTTCGGCGGCACGCTCCGCGAGCTGATCGACATGGCCGGAGGTGTGCCCGACGGGCGCGAGCTGCAGGCCGTGCTGCTCGGTGGTGCCGCGGGCAGCTTCGTTCGCGCCGACGAGCTCGACATCGAGCTCTCGTTCGAAGCCGTGCGCGAGGCCAAGACGACGCTCGGCTCCGGCGTCGTGATGGTCTTCGACGACTCCGTCAACATGCACCGCATCCTGCAGCGCATCGCGCAGTTCTTCCGCAACGAGTCGTGCGGCCAGTGCGTCCCGTGCCGCGTCGGCACCGTCCGCCAGCAGGAGGCGCTCGCGCGTCTCGCCAGCGGCAAGCCGCGCGAGTCGGTCGAGCAGGAGCTCGAATTGATCGCCGAGATCGGTGGCTGCATGCGCGACGCATCCATCTGCGGTCTCGGCCAGGCGGCGTCCAGCGCCGTGGAGTCCGCCATCGACAGACTCGGAGTCTTCAAGGGAGGTGTCCAGTGAGCGATCCCGTGATGATGACCCCCAAGCGGATGGTCGAGCTCGAGATCGACGGCCAGGCCGTCAAGGTCTTCGAGGGCCAGACGCTGCTCGACGCGATCACCAAGGTCGGCACCGAGACGCCGACCCTGTGCTTCGGCGAGACGCTTGCGCCCAAGAACGCCTGCCGCGTCTGCGTGGTCGAGGTCGAGGGCGCCCGCGTCCTGCAGCCCTCGTGCTCGCGCAAGGCCGAGCCCGGCATGAAGGTCCACACGAACTCCGAGCGCGTCCGCGCGAGCCGCCGCATGGTGCTCGAGCTGCTTGCCTCGAGCGTGGACCTTTCGACGACGTCGGTCGCGCCCGAGTACCTCGCGGCGTACGACGCCCGGCCCGAGAAGTTCGGTCCGCAGGCCCCGCCGGACACCCATCGTGACCACCATCGCGCCGGCCACAGCGCCGAGACCGATGGCCAGTTGGCCGCGACGGTCTACCAGGGCAAGAAGATCGACAACGAGCTCTACATGCGCGATTACTCGAAGTGCATCCTCTGTTACAAGTGCGTCGACGCGTGCGGCGAGCAGTGGCAGAACACGTTCGCGATCAGCGTCGCGGGCCGTGGCTTCGATGCGCGCATCTCGACCGAGTTCGTCGTCCCGCTGCCCGAGTCGGCCTGCGTCTACTGCGGCAACTGCATCCAGGTCTGCCCGACGGGCGCCCTGATGTTCAAGAGCGAGCACGACCTCCGCGAGGAGGGCGAGTGGCGCGAGGAGGAGCAGACGGTCACCACGACGATCTGCACCTACTGTGGCGTCGGCTGCAACCTCGAGCTGCACGTGCAGGACAACTCGATCGTCAAGGTCACGAGCCCGCCGGAGCACTCGATCACGCACGGCAACCTCTGCATCAAGGGCCGCTTCGGCTTCCAGCACGCTCAGGCGCGCGACGGAGCCAAGAAGTAGCGCGATGGGCACCGCCGAGCGACCACCGCTCGCCGGGCCCACCGCCGAGGTGGGCGTGCTCCGGCTAGCCCGTGGGGAGAAGCCGGTCGAGAAGCGCGATCGCGTGGCGGGTGAAGAGCCGCTCGAGATCCGCGTGGGCGGACCGGGGGAGGCCTTCACGCAGGTCGCAGTGACGATGCGCACGCCGGGCGCCGACTTCGAGCTCGCGGCGGGCTTCCTGCTGACCGAGGGCCTCGTTGCCGACAACCACGAGATCGCCGAGATCCGCTACTGCGAGGACGTCGAGGACGCGTCGCAGCAGTACAACGTGCTCAGCGTGCGGCTGCGCAAGCCGTTTGATGCGGCTGGGCTGCAGCGCAATATGTTCGCGTCGTCGAGCTGCGGCGTGTGCGGCAAGGCATCGATCGACATGATCGAGGTGGCGTGCCGCGTGATCCCCGACGGCCCGGTTGTCGCGTTCGAGACGCTGCTCGAGTTGCCGGAGACCCTGCGTGCCAAGCAGCGCCAGTTCGACCGTACGGGCGGCATCCACGCCACGGGGCTCTTCACGCCCGATGGCAAGCTCGTCGAGTTGCGCGAGGACATCGGTCGGCACAACGCGATGGATAAGGCGATCGGCGCACGGCTGATGCAGGGCGAGACACCTCTCAACGGCTACGTCGCGCTCGTGTCGGGCCGCGCCGGGTTCGAGCTCGTGCAGAAGGCTGCCGTCGCTGGCATTCCGATCTTGGCGGCAGTCGGCGCGCCGTCGAGTATTGCCGTCGATGCCGCCAAGCGCCTCGGCGTCACGCTCGTGGGCTTTCTCCGCGACGATCGCTGCAACGTCTACGCGCACACCGAGCGGATTGACGTCGGCCAGGCGTGAGCGCCGAGCCGACACCGCGTGAGGCGCGTGCCCGCTGGCTCGCTGCACTGGCCGAGGCCGGGTGGCTCACGCCGCTCGCAGCTGAACCGGTCGCGATCGCCGATGCTGCGGGTCGCGTACTCGCTGCCCCCGTTGAGGCTGTCCGCGCAGTTCCAGCGGTGCGTGTTGCCGCCATGGACGGCATCGCCGTCCGTGCCGCCGACACCGCCAGTGCGCCGGTGCTGATTGCCGGAAGTGACTTCGCACCGGTCGACACGGGCGCGCCTATCCCCGAGGGCTTCGATGCGGTCGTGCGGCGCGAGCAGGTCTCGATCGACGGCGCTAGCGCGGAGGTTGCGGTTACCGTCGAGGCGGGTGCCGATGTGCGACCCGCCGGCGAGGACGTGCCGGTGGGGGAGATCCTCTTGCAGTCGGGCCACGCGCTCTCGCCTTTCGATGTCGGCCTGCTCGCCGCGTCCGGTCACACGACTGTCGAGGTGCGTCGCCGCCCGCGCGTCGCGGTGATCCCCACGGGCGACGAGCTGCGCTCGCCGGGCGAGCAGCTCGAGCCGCACCACACGATCGACTCGAACTGCCCGATGCTCGCCGCGCAGGCCGCCGCCGATGGCGCGGTGCCGACGATCCATCCCCGCATTCCCGACGATCCGCACCGTCTCGGCGAGGAGGTGATGCGCGCGGTCCTGCAGAACGACCTCGTGCTGCTCGTCGCTGGTTCGTCGCGTGGTCGTCGCGATCATTCACGCGACGTTTTGGCCGAGCTCGGCGATATCGCCGTCGATGGCGTGGCCGTGCGGCCGGGGCACCCGGTGCTGCTCGCCGTGGTGGGCACAACACCGGTGATCGGCGTGCCCGGCTATCCCGTGTCCGCGGCCTTCACCTACGAGCTGTTCGCGCACCCGCTGCTGTGCGACCTCGTCGGGCGCCCTGCCGAACGCTCATCCGTCGCGGTGGTCCTCGATGGTGACGTCGGCGGCCGCGAGGACTCGGAGTGCATGGTCGCCGTGCGCTTCACCGCCGGCGCCGAGCACCAGTTGCACGCCACACCGCTGTCGCGCCGTGCTGCGGCACTGCACTCGCTGGCGCAGGCCGACGGCTACATCGTCGTCCCGCCGGGGCCGGGAATTGCGGCGGGCACGACCGTGCCGGCCTTCCTGCTGCGCGATCGCTAGGCTCCCACCCATGGCCACCAAGCGCACCAAGGTCAAGCGGCTGCCCAAGCGCGGCCACTACGACCGCCCCACGATCGACGCCATCCTCGACGAGGCGATTCTCTGCCATATCGGCTTCGAGGTCGACGGCCAGCCGTACGTGATTCCGTCGCTCCACGCCCGCGTGGGCGACGTGCTCTACCTGCACGGCTCGGCGGCGAGCCGCATGATGAAGCGCCTGGCCGAGGGCGTGCAGTGCTGCGTCACCGTCACGCTCGTCGACGGCGTGGTGCTGGCACGCGCGGTCTTCGACCAGTCGATCAACTACCGCTCCGTCGTGGTGCTCGGCAACGCGGTCGCCATCGAAGATCCGGCAGAGAAGCTGGTCGCGCTCGAAGCACTCACGAACCAGCTCGTGCCCGGCCGCTGGGCCGACACGAAGCCGCCCACGCGCCAGCAGCTGAAGGCCACGAGCATCCTCGCGCTGCCCTTGGACGAATCGAGCGCCAAGATCCGCAGCGGTGCGCCGGGCAACTACCCGGAGGACGCCGAGGAGTGGGCGGGCACGTGGACCGGCGTGATCCCGATTCGCCAGGCGGTCGGCGATCCGATCCCCGCGCCGGATCTGCCGAAGGGCGTCAAGCTCCCGAAGCCCGTGGTCGAGTACGGCAAGCGCTTCGCACGCTGAATGTGCGCCGGCACACCGCTCCGCTGATACACGTGTAGCGCCTGGTGGTACACGTGTATCCGATTCGTCCGGATTTACCCCCGCGGGCCCCAACGCCTGACTAGAACCCGTTCAGATGGGTGGATTGCGTCGTCTCGGACTCGTACTGCCGGCGTTCGTCGTCGCGTGCGTCCTGGCCCCGACTGCAGCCGCGGTGAATGCCGTCACGGAGTCGACCTCTGCGGCGACGGTCGCGCCAGGTGGCCGTGTGACCCTCGTCGCGACGATGCCGGTCGCTGCGGCGGGCACGATCAGCCAGGAGATCGTCCAGACGATTGACCCCACCAAGGTCAAGCTGACCGGTCTCAGCGACATCACCGCGCCGGAAGGCTGGACGCTGTCGTACTCCACCGACGGCAACACGTTCTCGGCGACCACTCCCGCCAACGCGGCCGCCTGGGCCGCCGTGCGCAAGGTCAAGGCGACCGGCAGCGTCAACAGCCAGGGTGAGGTCGCCGGCAAGCAGCTCGCGTCGAGGGCTGCGACCGTTGGCGTGCCGGCCAGTGGCCCCTTTGCGACGCCGAGTTCCGGCGACGGTGGAACGGTCTTCTTCGACGACCAGGGACATGTGTTCAACGTGTTCCACCACGACACCGGCAGCGGCAAGATCGACTGCCATACCCGCACCGGCGCTACCTGCGGAGTGGCGTGGCCGTACATGAATGGTTCCGGTATCCAGAAGGTGAGTACGAACTACCGCTCGGATGCGGTATACGACCCGGTCTATCGCCACATCTGGCGCGCCGGCAATACGAGGTACGACACGGGGTTCGACTGCACCGACATCTCCGACATCGAGCGTCCCGCACCGTGCGGCGGCACGGTCGACCTCTCCTTCAGCGCTGTAGGTCCGGCGCTGAGCCCGATCGCGGGGACATCGAACTTCGGCTCGTACAACACCTTCGGGCAGGTGATCGGCATCGCGATGGCAGGCGGCAAGGTCTACACGATGACCACGATCAACGACAAGCCGTATCTGCTGTGCGTCGATACGCAGGCCAACGCCGGCGTCGGCGCTCCGTGCCCGGGGCAGCCCTACAGCGTCGGCGGGTCGTTCGCGGCTGCGTACATCAGTGAGGGCTCCAGTACGGTCTTCGCGTCCCAGGGACGCGTGTACGCCACGATCGGCGGGTCGAACGGCGTGACGGCTGCCACCGTCGTGTGTTGGGACCCATCCACGAATGCGAATTGCGCCGGGGCCTGGCCGCAGGCCCTTGCGACGACGTCGCTCGTTGCCATGCCCTACCTCTTCGAGGTACCCGACGCGGCGGGACGGATTCTCGGCGTCTGCGCCGCCAATCCGCGCGGCAGCCAGATCGGCGGGTGCTTCACGAGCGCTGGGCGCCCGTTCACGCTCAACGCCGGATTGAGGGCGTGGTATCTCGGTGTCGGGTCGGCCTTCAATTACGGCAACAACCCCACGACCGTCGGGACCAAGATGTGGGCGACGAACGGCAATGGCGCCGCATCGCCGCCGAGATTCTCGTGTTGGGATCAGTCGCTCAGCGGCGGTCAGGGTGCCGAGTGTCCGAATTGGCCGAAGACCTCAGTGCTCCAGTACACCGTCAGCGTCGACCCGAACAACCGCAACTGCGTGTGGACGAACAATGACGCTGGCGTGATCAAGGCCTGGGATACGCGGACGGCGACGGAGAACTGCCTCACGCCACCCGATCAGGTCATCCTGCCCGCGTCCGTCACCGTGCCGCGCATGGCCTGCGGCCCCTCGGCACAGGGCGTACGCGAGTGGCGCAGCATCCAGCTGACGGCGCCCGGGATCAGCGACTACGCATCGGCGGCATTGACGATCCGTGACTCCGCCGGCGTCGACATCCCAGGCTGGACGGGGATCTCGTTCGGCGGTGCGCCGCGCACGATCGACCTCTCGACGCTGCCCGTCGCCACGACGGGGCAGACGCCCACGTTCGTGGTCGACTACAAGGGCCTGACGGTCAATACGGATACCTCGGTCGTCGTCGCGGCGCTCGGTGACTCGCCGGAGCTCTGCCTTGATGTGACGGGCACTGCGACCTGTCCGGCCTCGCCAGCGCTCGGGGCCCTGCCCAAATCCGTTGGTGGCGGGGCTACCACGGCGTATGGCGATGGGTCGGCATCCACCGGCTCAGGTACGACCACGATGACGCAGGGCAGCGCATCGCTCACTGTGGTCGATGGTGCCGATCCGACGTGCGGTGCGACCCTCAGCGGCATCGCGGTGACCAACGACGCCTACCAGCGCCCGATACCCGGCGCGACGGTGACGCTGGTCAACTCCTCCGGCACGGTGCTCAACTGGCCCGCGGGGTATCCGAATGCCGGACAGCCCGTAACCGCCGTCACCGACGCGAACGGCGGCTACGCGTTCCCGCCGCTGACGCCCGGCACGTACGCGGCGCTGTTCGTCAACGAGGGCACATCGACGGTCCAGAAGGCGCGCATGACGGCCGACTCCACGGGCAACGCCACCTGGAGCTCGTTCACCAGCGCCTCGGGTGGCGTTGCGACATCACCGACCGCGACGATCACCACAACCGGTCCCGGCGTGATCAACGGCTACTACACAACGGTCGCGACCGCGGTGGCCGACACGACGTCGGGATACGGCGCCGCGACCCAGACGGCGACGGTGACGACCAACGATCTCGCGCAGACGGGCAACACCATGACGGCGACGTCCGTGTACCTGTGCCCGACGAACGCCGTCACGTACACCGCTGTCACGTGCACGTTGCGCCCGACGGCCGGCGCCCCGCTCAACGTCCCCGGTGAGGGGTCGTACACGCTCAACGCCACGACCGGTGCGATCACCTTCACGCCGTGTACTACCGTCACCACGAACTGTCCCGCGGGTGCCTTCACGGGCACTGCGACGCCGATCCGTTACATCGCCAAGGACAGCGGCAACGTGCTCGTGACCTCGACGTACACGCCGACCGTGCTGGCGACACCGTCCGCGCCCACGGGCACGGCCGATACCTCATCCGGTCCCGCCGGTGTCGCGCAGACGATCTACCCCCAGGACAACGACGTCACGGCGTCGGGCACCACCTTCACCGCATCGACCGTGAAGTTGTGCGGCGCCTCAGAGACGGCTCCATCGTGCACGCAGACCACGCGCACGGTCACCGGTGTCGGCACCTACGCCGTGAACGGTACGACGGGGGCGATCACGTTCACCCCGGAGGCCGGCTACTCGGGCACGCCCGCGTCGATGCCGTATCAGGTGACGAACTCCCTCGGGCAAATCGCGAACTCGACGTACACCCCGACCGTGATCGGCGCCCCGGCGGCGACGAACGACACGTCGAGCGGTGCCTGGCAGGCCGCGCAGACAATCACCCCGCTGGCGAACGACACCGCCGCCAGTGGCGCCAACCTGCTGCTCACGTCGGTCTCGCTCTGCACGACGGCCACGGCAAACGCCTCCTGCACCGGCTCGACGCTCACTGTCACAGGACAGGGCACGTACACCGTCAACGCTGCTACCGGCGTCGTCACGTTCACTCCGGTTTCGACCTTCGTCGGCACGGCAACGCCGATCAAGTACATCGTGGGGGATAGTGCCGGCAGCCTGACGACGGCCACCATCACGCCGACCGTCACTGGCCCGGCCGCGAACACGGCGAACCCCGACACCACATCCGGGGTCGGCGGAGCGATGCAGTCGGTGAACCTCCTGACGAACGACACGACGCCGACGGGAGTGACCCTGACCGCATCGACGGTCCGACTGTGCGGCGTGTCCCCAGCCGAGACGCCACCGAACTGCACCAAGACCACGCTGACCGTCACCGGACAGGGCAGCTACACGCTGTCCAACGGCACGGTCTCATTCACGCCTGTCGCGGGCTACTCCGGAACGGCGACGCCCGTGACCTACCAGGTGACCGACTCGCTCAGCCGCACGGTGTCCTCGACGTACACGCCATCCGTGATCGGAGTGCCGACCGCGACGGCCGACACATCGACGGGCGCGTTCAACGCAATCCAGACGATTCAGCCGCAAGGTAATGACGCGCCGGCCACGGGCACAACCCTCGTCGCGACGTCGACGAAGATCTGCGCGTCAGGGACGGCAGCGGCGTCGTGCACCAGTACGTCCCTTGCCACTACGAACGGAACGTATGCCGTCGACCCCGCCACTGGGTACGTGTCGTTCAAACCGTGCAGCGCCAGCGGTGTGGCCGGTGTCGCCCCGAACAGCGTCTCCAACGTCAGCTGCACGGGGCCGTTCACCGGCACCGCGACGCCGATCGGCTACCGCATCACCGACGCGCTGGGGCAATTCGCAACCAGCACGATCACCCCGACGGTCCAGGCACCCGCCGTCGATACGGCGAACCCCGACACGACGACCGGGGCGAAGGGCGCCGCGCAGACGATCAACCTGCTCGCCAACGACACCGCCCCCGCGGGCGTCTCCTTGACGGCCTCGACGGTGAAGCTGTGCGGCATCTCGCCCGCCCAGACGCCACCCAACTGCACGCAGACGTCGATCACGGTCACCAACGTCGGCACGTACGCGGTGGTGAACGGCACGATGACCTTCACGCCCGTCGCCGCGTACACGGGGACGCCGTCCCCGCTGACGTACCAGGTGACCGACAACATCAGCCGCACGGTCTCCTCGACCTACACGCCGACCGTCGCTGCTCCACCGACGGTGACGCCCGACACGTCGACCGGCAGCTGGGACGCCAACCAGACGATCTCGCCGCTCGCGAACGACACGGCGGGCACGGGCACGAGCCTGGTCGCCTCGTCGGTGAAGCTGTGCGCGAACGGCACGGCTGCCGCGTCCTGCACGGGCACGACGTACAGCGTGACGGGGCAGGGCACCTACACCGCCAACGCGGACGGCACGGTGACGTTCGACCCGGTGCCCGGCTTCAGCGGCACCGCGACGCCGATCGGGTACCGCGTCACCGATGCGCTCGGCCAGACCTCCGTCAGCACAATCACCCCGACGGTCTCGCCGCCGCCGGCGCCGCTCGCCACGCCCGAGACCAAGCCCGTGATCCCGGGCGGCAGCGTCGCGTTCACGACGCTGACCGGCGGGAGCGGTCTCGCCTCGGGGACGCAGCTGCAGACGGGCTCGACGTTCCTGTGCGGCGTGTCACCGGCGCAGACGCCGCCGAACTGCACCCAGACCACCGTGATGGTCTCCGGACAGGGCACGTACACGCTGGTGCAGGGCACGGGCGTCGTCACGTACGCCGCGCTCGGCGGCGCCACGACCGGGACGAAGACGCCGATCACGTATCAGGTCGCCGACGTCACGGGGCAGAAGACATCGAGCACGCTCACCCCGGTCATCCCGCCGACGCCGACTGCCACCGCGGACACCTCCGTGGCCGGCGCCGGGCAGCCGCAGACGATCACGCCCCTTGCCAACGACGGCGCGGGGACGGGGACAACCCTCGTCGCGACGTCGACGAAGATCTGCGCCTCGGGCACGCCGGCCGCGTCGTGTACCGGCACGTCGCTGGACAACGCCAACGGCACGTACACCGTCGACCCGACGACGGGGTACGTCACGTTCCAGCCGTGTACCGCGGCTGCCACGCCGAACGTCAACTGCACCGGGCCGTTCACTGGCACCGCCGCGGCCATCGGCTACCGCGTCAGCGACGCGCTCGGGCAGTACGCGACGAGCACGATCACGCCGACGGTCCTGCCGCAGCCGGCGACGTCCGCGACGAACAACACGGGCACCGCCAACTACGCGCAGCCCGTCGTGTTCGACGCCCTCGCCAACGACTCCGCGGGCGACCTGACGATCGCCGCCGCGACCTACACCGGGTCGGTGGGCACCGTCGCCCTCGATCTGGCGACCGTCAAGCTGTGCAGCACCGGGCAGTCGGTGCCCGGGTGCACCGCGACGGCGCTCAACACCGCTGACGGCACGTACACCGTCAATCCTGTCAACGGCAACATCACGTTCCAGCCGTGCACGGCCGTCGCGACGCCGAACGTGCAATGCGCTGCGGCATTCACCGGCACCGCACCGTCGCCGCCGACGTATCAGGTGTGCAACACGATCGCCGGCACGTGGCTGCCGACGCCAGCGCCCGTCTCGACCTGCGCCAGCGCCGCGGTGATCCCGACCATCAACCCGCCCGCCGCGCTCACCGCGGCTGCCGACACGTCGAGCGGCCCGTGGAACACCGCGCAGACGATCACCGTGCTGACGACCGACCCGGGTAACGCCGGGTCCCACGCCGACACGACGGATCCCGCTGCGACCATTCCGGCGTCCTCGGTGAAGCTCTGCGCGACCGGGCAGGTCTCGCCGAACTGCAGCGCGACCACGGTGATGGTGTCGGGGGAGGGCACGTACGTCGTCAACGTCAGCGGCACCGTCACCTTCACGCCGCTCGCCACGTACCAAGGCATCGCGACGCCGCTCGCGTACCAGATTACCGACTCGCTTGGCCGCTCGGCGTCGGCGACGATCACCCCGACGGTTGCGTACCCGACGGCACCGACAGCATCGCCCGAGTCGATGCTCGCGCTGCCCGGTGTGCCCAAGGCGTTCACGACGATCACCGGCGCCAGTGGCCTCGCGACCGGCACGCAGCTGCAGACGAGCGGCCCGACGCAGACGTGCCTGATCGATCCGGCAACACTGTCGTCGTGCTCCTCGAGCGTCACCACCGCCGACGGGACGTGGAGCCTCAATTCGGCGACTGGCGTCGCCACCTACACCGCAGACCCGAGCGCGACGCCGGGCGCGAAGACGGCGGTTTCGTATCGCGTGACCGACGTGACTGGGCAGACTGCGACCGCGGCGCTGACGCCGACCGTGCCCGGCACGCCGACCGCCACGCCCGACACCTCGACGGGCGCCTGGAACACCGCGCAGACGAGAGTCCTGACGACGAACGACACCGCGGGCACCGGCACGACGCTTGCCGTCGCGAGCACGCGTCTGTGCGACCCCAACGCCACGCCGGCTGAGGCGGCCCCGAACTGCACCGCGGCGAGCGTCACCATCAGCGGTCAGGGCACGTACGTCTTGACGGGCGGCAGTGTCGTGTTCACGCCGCTGTCGTCGTTCTTCGGCGCGGCGACGCCGCTCGGGTATCAGATCGCGAACTCGGCGGGCCTGATCGCATCGTCGACCTACACGCCGACCGTGCAGCCACCCACGAGTCCCGCCGCGGCGCCCGACACCTCGACCGGGCCGTGGAACACCCCGCAGACGATCCGTCCGCTCGTCAACGACTCCGTGGCCACGGGGCTGACGCTGAGCAGCTCGGCCACGTACCTCTGCGGTCCGACTGAGACGCCGCCGTCCTGCACCCAGACGTCGTTGAACGTGACCGGCGAGGGCACGTACGTCGTCAACGGCGACGGCAGCATCACCTTCACCCCGGACGCGGCGTTCCTCGGAACGGCCACGTCCGTCGTCTACCAGACCGCCGACAGCGTCGGGCAGGTGACGTATTCGACCATTGCCGTGACCGTCACGCCGACCCCACCGACGATCACGAACGCAACGGTCACCGTCCCGGCCGGCGGGTCCGGGACGATGCAGCCGACCACGACGTCGGGGAGCTCGCCGATCGATCCGACGCTGACGTGCCTCAAGCCGTCGGGTGGGAGCGCGTGCGCGGCTGGTGATCTCGCGGTGACGGCGACGGAGGGTACGTACGTGCTCAACCCCTCGACGGGCGTCGTCACGTTCACCGCTGCGCCGGGCTACGCGGGCACGCCGGTCAACCCCCCGAGCATGTGCGTCACCAATACCGCTGCGGCGACGGCCTGCGGGACGCTCACGCCCACGGTTCAGCCGGCCGCGACGCCGCGGACGGATCCTGCACCGCCGTCCAATCCCAATGCGCCGGCCGGTTCCAGCCCGATCGCACAGCCCGACTACGCCACCACCCAGGTGGGCGTGCCGGTGACGGTGGCGCTCTTCGGCAACGACGCGCCGAGCATCGCACAGCAGCTCGTTCCCGCCAGCGTCCGTCTGCAGGATCCGACCAGCGGTGCCTGGACGACGACCGTTACGGTCGCCGGCGAGGGCTCCTACAGCGTCGATCTTACGACCGGCACCGTGACGTTCGCCCCGATCGCCGGCTTCACCGGGCGCGCGAAGCCCGTCCCGTATCGGGTCGCAGATACCTCGGGCAAGGTCACGCAGTCGACCGTCGAGATCACCGTCACGACGCTTCCGCCGCCGTACGCGAACCCCGACTACGCAGCGGGTGCGCAGGGTCAGCCGCTGTACTTCAACCTGTTCGCGAACGATCAGGCGACCGGCACGACATTCGATCCGAGCAGCGTGCTGCTCCGCGACCCGAAGACCGGCAAGTGGTCACAGACGGTCATCATGCCCGGGCAGGGAACGTATTCGGTCAACCCGACAACCGGGGTCGTGACGTTCATGCCGCTCCCGTCCTTCACCGGAACCGCGACCCCGATCGACTATCGCGCGGCCACGCGCACGGGAACCCTCATTCGCAGCTCGCTGCACCCGACGATCATCGGTCCCCAGGCCAAGTTGCGGATCACGACCACGCCGAGCAGGACGACGCTTCGCACCAGCGGCTCGACGGTCGTGCGCCTCCGCGCGTGCAACACGGGTCAGGCAACCGCCGTCGATACCGTCGTGGAGCTCCCGATTCCCGCTGGCATGGCCGTCCCGAACCTGCGCCAGTCGGCGAGCGGGCCGAAGTTGCGCAACGGCGTCGTGCGCTGGTCGACCGGATCGCTCAAGCCCGGAGCGTGTGTCTCGCGCACGGTCACGCTCACGGTGCTGAAGAGCGGCACCAAGCGCCTCGTGGGTACCGTACGTGCCGTCAACGCGACGCAGGCCACCGATCCTGCGACCATCCGCGGGCTTGCCGACGGCACCCGGCCGTCGGTCGTCACGGGCTAGGCGTCGCCGCGCAGCTCGTCGAGCGTGGCCCACTCGAGCATGCGGGCATGCGTCGCCTCGAGCACGATCGCGGGCGCGCAGCCGGCATCCTTCGCCTCGCGCCAACGGTCTGCGCAGAGGCACCAGCGATCGCCCGGCTTGAGGCCGGGGAAGTCGAACATCTCGAGCGGCATCGTCAGGTCGTTGCCGCGCTCGCGCGAGAAGGCGAGGAACTCCGCCGTCATGATCGCGCAGACGATGTGGACGCCTTTGTCCTCACTGCCCGTGTCGCAGCAGCCGTTGCGGTAGTACCCCGTCATCGGATCGAGCGAGCAGGCTTCGAGGGGCGTGCCAAGGACGTTGAGTGCCATGGCGGCAGTGTACGGGTGCCCATCGCGTCCAACTAGACTGGCGCGATGCCGACCGTCGAAGAGGTTCTGCGCACCGGGCCGGTGCTGAGCGAGGCGTCGATCTTCGAGCGCCTACGCCGCACGCCGGGCATCGAGTTCGATCCCGAGGTCGGGATCGGTGCGTTGGTGACTGACAGCCGCTGGCAACCGGCGCTGTGGGAGATCCATCGCGGCTACCTCGAGATCGGTCTCGACGCGGGACTGCCCGTGCTGCTGCAGACCGACACCTGGCGTGCGCATCCGTTGCGCGTGGCGCGTTCGCGCTTCAGCGATCGCGATCTCAACGCCGAAAACGCGCGCATGCTGCGCGACCTGCGCCACACCGAGGCCGAGCGCGGCGGGACCGTGATCATCGGCGGCCTCGTCGGGCCGCTTGGCGACGGCTACGGCGGCGACATCGCTCCGAGCGCCGAGGTGGCGCAGACCGAGATGCGGGCGCAGGTCGAGGAGCTCGAGACCGCCGGCGTCGACGTGCTGATCGCGGGCACGCTGCCGAACGCGGAGGAGGCGCTGGGTATCAGCCGTGCGCTCGCCGCGTCGACGCTGCCGTATATCGTCGGCGTCGTGGTGCGGCCTGATGGCACGTTGCTCGACGAGACGCCGCTGCGCGAGTTCGTGGATCGCGTCGACAACGGTACGAAGCGCCCGCCGCTTGGCTATGCCCTCAACTGCGTGCACCCGACGATCGCCGGCGAGGCGCTGGACGCCGAGCCGATCGGCGACCGCGCGATCGGCCTGTTCGCGAACGCCTCGGCGCTGTCGCCCGAGGAGCTCGATGGGCGCGACGAGATCGACGCCACATCGCCGGCGACGTTCGCAGCCGAGCTGATCGCGACGGGGCAGGAGCACGGCCTGTCGATCCTCGGCGGCTGCTGCGGCACGGACGATGCGCACCTGCGCGCCGTCGCCACGCTGCTGCGTCGCTAGATCGCGAAGGAGAGCGTGCCGCTCTCGTGGTCGAGCAGTCGGCGCTTCGTCTCGATGCCGCCGCCGCCGGAATAGCCCGTTAGCTCGCCGCTCGCACCGATCACGCGATGGCACGGAATGATGATCGGGATCGGGTTGCGCCCATTGGCCGCACCAACTGCGCGTGTCGCCGTCAGCTGCCCGATCGCCCGAGCGATCTCGCCGTACGTCGCCGTGGTGCCGAAGGGCACGTCGCCGAGCGCCTTCCAGACGGTCTGTTGGAACTCCGTGCCCTGCGGCGCGAGCGGCACGTCGAACGCCATGCGCTCGCCGGCGAAGTACTCGGCCAGCTGCTGCGCAGCGGCGTCGACGATCGGCCCGCCCTCCGTCGCCTCGGCCAGCACGCTGCCGTCGTCGCCGGCCAGAATCACCTGCGTGAGCCCGTCCTCGTCCGCTACGGCGGTGATGTCACCGAGCGGGGTCGAAACGGTGCGGTAGGTGAGCGCCATGTCCTCAGCCTAGACGTCGCGGCGCGGGTCGCTTAGCGGCCGGGCATGAAGCGCTTGACGAGCCGGACCCGCTTGGCCGGTTGGCCGCTTCGCTCCTCGGCTTCGTCGGCCGACAGGAGAATGCCGGAGATCGACTTCGCGGCAATCGCGCGCAGCGGCTCGGGCTCCCACTTGCGGCAGGTATGGCCGACCCACGGCAACGTCAGCAGGTCCGAGTCGCGCTCGAGGATCAGGTCGGCGAGCGTTCGGCCGGCGATGCTCGTGCCCGTCAGGCCATGGCCGGCGAAGCCCCCCGCCATCGCCATGCCGGTCGCGCGGTCGAAGCCGACCTGCATGCTCCAGTCGCGCGGCGCGGCGAACGACCCACCCCAGCGGTGCTCGATCGCGGCATCCTTCGCCGCGGGGAAGTGGTGGCGGAGCGCCTCGTCGATGCGGGCGAAGATCGCCTCGTTGTGGTCGTTCGCATCCTCGATGCGGTCGCCGAAGTAGTACGAGGTGCCGCGGCCGCCGATCGCGATGCGGTTGTCCATCGTGCGCTGTGCGTAGAAGAAGTGATACCGCTGGTCGGCGATCGGCTCGCAGTTGTCCCAGCCGAGCTCGTCCCAGACGTGGTCGGGCAGCACCTCGGTCTGGAGCATGTGCGAGTACACGCGCATGTAGCGGCGCTTGCCGCCAGGCAGGTCGCGGGTGAAGGCCTCCGTGGCGCGGACGATGATGTCGGCCTGCACGGTGCCCTGCTGGCAGACGAGCCGACCGCGTTCGATCGCGGTGACGGGCGTCTGCTCGTAGATCGTGACGCCGAGCTGCTCGCACGCTCGGGCCAATCCGCGCGTGAGGCGCGCAGGATCGATGCGCGCGCAGTGCGGCGTGTACGTGGCCGAGACTGCCCCATGAAACCGCACGCGCTGCTGCAGCTCGTCGAGCGAGATCTCCCAGACATCCGTCTCGGTGAAGCCACGCTCGCGACGGCCCGCCACGCCGGCGTCGACGCGCGCGGCCTGCGTGGGGGAGGTGGCGATGCGCAATGCGCCGCCCTTATGCCAACCGCAGTCGATGTCCTCAGCGGCCACCACGCCGCCGACCCAGTCAATGCCGTCGATGAAGGCGCGCTCGGCGCGGCGCACGTTATCCGTGCCGCCGTACTGCTTGAAGACGCGCATCTCGCCGGCCATACCGGCCGACTGAAACCCGCCGTTGCGTCCCGATGCGCCGTACCCGACGATGTCGCGCTCGCAGATCACGATCCGCAGGCGCGGGTCGCCCTTGGCCAGGCAGTACGCCGTCCACAGGCCCGTCAGGCCACCGCCGGCGATCGCGACATCGAATTGCGCATCGCCGGGGAGCGCGGGACGGGGGTCGAGGGGCTCGGGCACGCCGTCGAGCCAGCCCGACACCTGCCGGTAGCGCTGGTCGATTGCCGAGCGAGTGGGGGACTCGGTCGCGATGGCCATGCCCGAAGTATCGCAAGCCCGACCCGTCACACTGTTCCGTATGGACGCGCTTTCCTTCCTCCGTGCCCGCGAGGTCATCGCTCCCAGCCAGGACGTCGAAGTGACGTCGCTGCAGGGCGGCTACTGGAACGACGTCGTCCGCGTGCAGGGCGACGGCTTCGATTGGGTGGCGAAGATCTTCGCGGCGCAGACCGGCTGGCGCCTCTTCCCGATCCTGCCCGACGAAGAGGCCCGCGCGCTCTTGCTCCTGAAGGGACACGGGATCGCGCCCGAGTTCGTGGAGTACCACCCGCGCGTCGGCGAGCTGCCGGCGATCCTGATCTACGAATGGGTCGAGGGGCAGGAGTGGACAACGGGCACGGCACAGGTGGCCGACCTCTTCCGGCGCCAGCACGCGATCGCCGCCGAGGGCTTTCGCGAGGTGCCCACCGGCACGCTCGGCATCGTCGAGCAGGGCGAGCGCCTGCTCGAGCAGGCCGACTCGCACGACGCGGCCAAGCTGCGCCGCGAGCGCCCGGCCGCGCGGGTGCAGCCGTCGCCGCGCCGCGTGCTGCTCCATACCGACGCCGGCACGGGCAACTTCATCGTTGGCCCCGGGGGCATCCGCCTGATCGACTGGCAGTGCCCGGCGCTCGGCGACGCGGCCGAAGATCTTTTCACGTTCCTCTCGCCGGCCTTCCAAGTGCTCTACAACCACGAGCCACTCACCGCCGCTGAGCGCGCCGAGTTTCTCGACGCATATGACGACCCGCAGGTGCTGGCGCGCCTGTCGGCACTCGAGCCGGCGCTGACCTACCGCTTCGGTGCCTACTGCGCCATGCGGCGCCTAGAGCTCGAAGATTCCGACCCGGCTGGTTCTGCGCGCTACGCTCGGGCTCTGGCTCTCTCCATCGCCGACCTCGAGGCATTCCGATGACGCTCCCTTCGATCGATCTCTTCATCCACACCTACTCGTTCCGCTTCCGCCTGATGCACGATCCGGACTTCTCGATCGTGGATCTGCTCGATCGCGCGGTGGCCGACGGCAACGCTGGCATCGGCCTCAACGTCAACGGCCCGCACTATCGCTTCCTCGGTGGCGATAGCCCGGCACACGTGCAGATGGTGGCCGAGGCGCTGCGCGACCGAGGCCTTGAGGTCGATGTGGAGACGAGTTCCACCGACCCGAAGCACCTGACCACGCTGCTCGATCTCGCGGTCGCGCTCGGGGCAAAGCACTTGCGCACGTACACGCGCCATGAGGGTCCCCGCGGGCAGGTGCTCGACGCGACGATCCGCGATCTCGTCGAGGCCGCGCCAATCGCCGAGGATCGCGGCGTGCCGATCTTGCTCGAGAACCACGAGGAGTTCACGGGCGTCGAGGTGGGGCGCATCCTCGAGGCCGTCGATCACCCGTACGCACTCGCGCTCTACGACTACGGCAACTCGATGATGTTGCGCGAGGACCCCATCGAGGCGCTCGAGGCGATGCTGCCATGGACGCGCAAGGCGCACATGAAGGACCACGTCGTCATGCACGGCATGGTCTGTGGGGTGCCGACCGGCGAGGGTGTGCTGCCGATCGCCGACATCACGCGCCGCCTGCTCGAGGCGGGCGTCACGCGCATCGCGTTCGAAAACGTGTGGGCCTACACCTGCCCGTTCCACCCTCGAGAGGACGGCCTACCGGAAGAAACCGACGGCCCGATCTTCGCGCCGCACGCGGACCCGAACGATCCGGCGTTCTTCCTGCCCGACGTGATGGCCGAGGTCGAGCGCGACCCGGCGCGCGTGATCGAGCTGGAGGAGGTCTCCTATCAGCGCGCCAACGGACACGTGCAGCGGATCCTCCGCGATGCCGGCTTCACGACGCGCTAGTCGGAACCGGTCGCACGAACTGGGCGACGGCCCACTCGAGGTCGTCATCGGCGCCCTGGGAGCCGAGCATGCGGCGCAGCATCGTGCCGTCGAGCAGCGTCACGAGCTTCGCCGCCACCTGCTCCGGCGTGCCGTCTGGCGCGAATGAGCCGTCGGCGACGCCTTCGGCGATGACGGTGCGGAACGCGTCCTGCCAGCCCTGGTCGCCGGCGCGGTTGCGGAGTGACAGGTCGGGCTCGCGCAGCGCGGCGAGCCAGAACTCGAACCAGAACTCCCATGAGCCATCCGCCGGGTCGAGTTCGGCGGTGCCCCAGCGTAGGAGCCCGGTGAGGCGCTCACCGGGCGTGCCGGGCCCGTCGGCGATGGCGCGCGCCTCGCGCAGGTTCACCTCGGTGCCGGCGTCGAATGCCGCCTGCAGCAGGCCGGCACGCGTACGGAAGTAGTGCTGCACGAGTCCGAGCGAGACACCGGCATCGACCGCCACATCGGCGAGGCGCATACCGCCGTACCCGCGCTCGGCGATCTGCCGCATGGCAGCAGCGAGGATACGTGTGCGCGTGGTGATGCCAGAGCCATCGGTGCCGCGGGGGCGGGCCATCCAGGATCCTTGTCGTTCGAATTCCAATAAAATATACTTGGAATATCAGCCGGGCATAACCCCGTGATGTGAGGAGCAGGACATGGACCGCACACTCAGCCATCTCGACATCGACGCAGACGCGATCGATCAGGCGCTGGCCGCCGGCATGACGTTTCCCGCCGCGTGGTACACCGACCCGGAGATCCATCGCATCGAGCTGGAGGACGTGTTCCGCCAGACCTGGCAGATCGTCTGCTTCGAGCAGCGCGTGCTGAACCCGGGCGACCACGCGGTCGGCGAAATCGGTGATGTCCCCGTCGTGGTCGTGCGCGGCGACGATGGCGAGCTGCGTGGCTTCATCAACGTCTGTCGTCACCGCGCCTTCCCGGTTGCCGAGTGCGACGGCAACCGCAAGACGCTGCAGTGCCGCTACCACGCGTGGACCTACGACCTCGACGGCTCGTTGCGTGCTGCCCCGCGGGCCGAGCACGAGCCCGGTTTCGACCGGAGCGAGTTCGGACTGCTGCCGATCTCGATCGAGGTGCTCGGCGGCTACGTCTGGGGGCATACGAACCCGAATGCCCCGTCGCTCGCCGAGGAGCACCCGGCGCTGCATGGTCTGATCGAGGACTGGCGCATCGACGTCAATCAGTACTCCGTCCCGCGTCCGCGGGAGAAGTACGAGGTGCCCGCCAACTGGAAGATCTTCGTCGAGAACAACAGCGAGTGCTACCACTGCCCAACGGTGCACGAGGGCTTCGGCGACGCCTTCGACGTGACGTACGAGCAGTACACGTACGTCAATGAGGATCGGCTCAGCGGGCAGACGACCGCGTCGAACCAGAAGGAGAACGTCTTCGCCTCGACGTCGGGCGACTACCGCTTCATCTACATCTGGCCGGGCACGTTCATCGAGGTCGACGAGATCCGCGCGTCATGGATGAAGGTGCGTCCGCTGACGCCCGAGTCGTGCACGATCGACTGGGATGTCCTCGAGGAGCCGTCGATCGATCGCAAGATTGCCGACGACTGGAACGAGATGTATCTCGCGACGATGCGCGAGGACTACGGCGTCGTCGCGGCGCAGCAGCAGAACATGACGTCACGCGCGGTGCCGTACGGCCGGCTGATGGCAAGCTCCGAGTCGTCGATCTCGCACTTCCACCACATCGTCTGGCAGGAGCTGCGGAAGCTGATCGGGGTCTAGTCGCCTAGGGCATGCGGTCGGCGCTGATGCGCCGGGCCCACAGCTCGCACGCGGTCAGTTCCAGGATCGTGTTCTCCGCGAGCAGTTGCACGAGCGGATCATCGTCGCCGGGGTAGCGGATCGTCTGCACGGCGTCATCGATGGGAGCGCCGACGGCGACGATCGACGACGAACGCTGGCGTGCCCAGTCGAGCACGCCGTCGTCGTAGCGGCTGCCGCGCAGCAGGACCGCGCGGTAGTCGGGGTACTTCGAGAGGTACACATCGACGTGGAGCCAGTCGCCCGTCTCGCAGCCGTCGGCGGGAATGCGTGGTGCCTCGCGCAGCATCAGCGCGCCCTGCAGCGCAGAGGAGAGACGCTCCCACGGCGCGATCACGTACGCAGGGCCGTCGGCGAGCAACGTCACGAGCGGATCAAGCCATGCAGCGGTCGAGCCGATGATCGCCTCGATCGCCGGCACAGCGGCGCGCAGAGCGACGGGGTCGACACCGCACAGCAGCTGCAACACGGCGTGGGTGAGGAGGTAGGAACGGCACGCGATGCCGCCGGTCTCCTCGCCGCCCATCAGCGGCAGCACGATGTCGGCGCCCTCGCAGATCGGCGAGTCCGCGACATTGGTGATGGCGATGGTGCGGCTGCTGCCGATGTGGCGTCGCAGTGCCTCGACGGTCTCCTCGCTGCCGCCCGACGCGCTGATCCCGATCGCGATGGTGTCGGCGCTTGGCGGCATCGGCGTCGCGGCCGAGGCGAGCTCCACGTGGGCGTCAACGCTACGGGCCCGCAGAGCCACGGCAGCCGCGTGCGCGGCGAAGTACGACGAGCCCATGCCGAGCAGGACGACGCGGCGGGCGCCGAGCAGGTCGATGCCCGCGTACGGTTGCTCAGCCGTGTACGTGTCGAGCAGCGCGGCGAGCGCAGCGGGCTCGGCGAGGATGTCGGCGTGAAAGGCGGGCTGGTTCACAGGGCCGCATCATCGCGCATCAGCCACTGCATGCCGAGCTGTGGCGCGTAGAGCCACTCGGGCAGGACTCGCGCCGCGTAGACGAACTCGTAGAGCTCCTTCTCGAGGCAGAACAGCCGCAGCAGTCCGCGATCGAGCTGGATGCGCGAATCGCCGAGCCCATCCTCATAGCTCGCAAGCACAACGTCCTGGGCGAAGCGGATCCATTCGTCCATCACCGGTGCGCCAAGGCTCGCCCGCACTTGGGCGCTGCGCGCTACGTGATCGAGCGAGCGCACGAGACACGCCACGTCACGCATCGGTGAGGTGGGCTGGCGACGCTCATCGATGGTGCGCGTGGGCTCGCCTTCGAAGTCGATGGCGAAGACGCCGGTGGGCGTCCGCAGGAACTGGGCGATGTGGAGGTCGCCGTGGACGCGCGTGACGAGCGGTGCGTCGCCCGCGGTGAACCCTTCGAGCTCGAAGCGAATGCGGGTGGCGTCGTTGTGGAGCTCGGAGGCGAGTGGGTGGGGGAGGATGCGCAGTGCCTCGTCGAGCTGCTCGCGCGCGCCATCGCGCCAGCCCTCACGCTGCGCGTCGGACGCGGCGTGCACGCCGAAGGCGGCTGCGAGTTCGGCATGCAGGCGCCCCATCGTGCGACCGACGCGCGCCAGCTCGGGACCGAGGTCGGCGACGTCGCCCTCGCCGTCGATCAGCGCCTCGAGGGGTGTGATCAGCGACTCCCAGCCATCGGGCGAGCCCTCGATCAGGTCTTGGGCCACCGCGAGATCCACGTGCGACCCGTCGGGGAGTGTTCGGGCAGCCGAGCTGCGGACGGCAGGAATGCCATCGAAGCCGCGCGCCGCCAACGCCGCGAGGATCTCGACCTCGGGATGCGCCCCCGGTTCGAGGCGTCGGTAGACCTTGACGATGCGGTCACCGACGATCACCGAGGTGTTCGTCTGATCCATGCCAAGGGCGCGCTCGTCACCCTCGCTGCCGGCCAGTGCGGCGTACACGCCGTCGCCGGGACCAGCCTCGCGCAGACCGTCGTCATCGATCGCGGGCAGCAGGTAGAGGTCGCTGCCGCCGTCGGCGTACTCGACGGCGAAGACGATCAGCCGACCGGGCCCGACCGGCCACTCGTCGACCACGCGCCGCCCGATCTCCTCGCGTGCCTTGCCCGCGTACCAGCGTGCCGCAGCGAGGTCGAAGCCGGCGACGAGCGCCGCAGCGTCGGTCATCCGCGCGCCGCGCGCTCGATCAGATCCGCCGCCTTGATGCGTCCGGGATTGGCCTGCACGCGCTTGGAGATCGCGGCGAGCCGCGCCAGCGCATCGGTGTCGCTGAGCATGTCCTCGATCGCGTTGTGGAGATCGGCAGGGGTCCATGCGTACGTCGGCAGGCGCCGGCCGAGACCGAGATCGTGCATGCGCTGGGCGTTGTCGTACTGATCCCAGAACAGCGGCAGCAGGATCATCGGCTTGCCGTGGTGCAGGCACTCCGTCGTCGTGTTGTTGCCACCGTGGGTGATCACAAGGTCGCAGAGCGGCATCAGGATCGGCTGCGGCAGGTATTCGGCGCCCCACTGGTTGTGACGCAGCTTGATCTCATCGTGCTGCGGGCCCTTCGACACGATGTAGCGGTGCGGCGTGTCGGCGAGGGCGTCGCAGAGCCGCTGCATCAGCGCGGTGTCGGCCGAGCCCAGCGAGCCGAGGCTCAGGTAGATCAGCTTGCCGTCGCCCGACAGGATGTGCGTCGGCGCTTCGATCTCGCCGCGCTCCTCGCGGATGCACGTGTCGATACGGTGCCACGTCACGTCGAGCGGCTGCTCGCGCTGGTAATCGACCTCCGCCGGATAGATGTAGAGGTTGAGGTCGGGCGAGGCGTGGATGAACTGCCCGGCCGGCAGGGGGCCAGCGCCGCGCGCCTGCGAGAACTCGTTGGCTTCGTGCCAGAGCGGACCGAGCACACGATCGGCCTCGACGAGGAAGTCGCCCCACGGCTCCTGGTCGTGCACGGAGTAGCCGGAGAACACCGGCGGGACGAGCGCATCGGGTAGCTCGGCGGGGTTGCACGAGACGATGCGCGCCCACTTGCGCGCGTGGCTGATCAGCGCGGGGAACGTGCAGACGTTGTCTTCGACGATCAGGTCGGGATCGAGCTCGTCGATGATCTCGCGCAGGCGATCGTCGACGTACATCGCGCCCTCGACGAGCGCGCGCATGGTCGGCTCGATAAACGACGTGAGCTGCTCGATCGTCGGCTTGCGGAACTCGGGCGACGTGGCCGCGATGAAGTCCTTCCAGAACTGCCCCGGAGCCTCCTCGACCTCGGGCGCCGGGCCGAGGCGCATCAGACGCTCCTCGAAGCCGCGCGCCTCGAGGGTGCCGGCGAACGACTCTTCAAGGATGAAGACGACACGCACGCCGCGCTCTTGCAGCACCTGGCCGATGCCGATGCAGTTGTTGGTCGGGCCGTAGGCCCCCTCTGGGAAGAACACCACCGTGGGCTGGTCGCTCATGCCACTCCTCTCGCTGTGCCGAGGGTACGGGGAGCCGCGTGTCAGCGTCAAGCCGTCCCCGAAAATGGCGAAGGGACCCTTGCGGGTCCCTTCGCGTGACGGGAACGACGGGACTTGAACCCGCGGCCTCCGGCGTGACAGGCCGGCGTTCTAACCAACTGAACTACGTCCCCAGTCAGGGCGGGAGCATAGCCCAAATCTGGTGAAGCGAGTCGCATATCCGACAGAGGTCGCGGTAGGGTTCGGGTCGGGACGTACGGGGACATTTCCAGGGTGAGTGCGACCGCTTCGGTCGCGTACGCGAAAGGCACTGCAGATGACTGCGAAGACGAACGCGACCACGAACGCGCATCGACCGACGCTGCTCGAACTCGAGCACGCCGCGCCGTTCTCCACGCGACACATCGGACCGCGCGAGGCCGATCAGGCCGCGATGCTGCAGGAGCTCGGCTACGACTCCCTCGATGCGCTCGAAGCCGCGGCGGTGCCGCAGGCGATCCAGATGCGCGAGGCGCTCGACATTCCGCCCGCCGCGACCGAGATCGAGGTGCTCGACGAGCTGCGCGAGATCGGTGAGCGCAATCGCGTGATGACGCAGATGATCGGCCTCGGCTACTACGGCACGCACACCCCGCAGGTCGTCCTGCGCAAGGTGTTCGAGAATCCGGCGTGGTACACGGCGTACACGCCGTACCAGCCCGAGATCTCGCAGGGCCGCCTCGAGGCGCTGCTCAACTACCAGACGGTCGTAGCCGACCTGACGGGCCTGCCGCGCGCCAATGCGTCGCTGCTCGATGAGGCCACGGCCGCAGCCGAGGCGATGACCCTGTGCTTCCGCCATGCGAAGAAAGACACGGGCGCCTTCCTCGTCGATGCCGATGCGCTGCCGCAGACGATCGCCGTGATCGAGACGCGCGCTGAGCCACTTGGCATCGAGATCGTCGTCGCGGACCTTGAGGAGGGGCTGCCGGAAGGCGACTTCGTCGGGGCCCTGCTGCAGCACCCGGGCGCCGACGGCCGCGTGCGGGACTGGCGCGGCACGATCGAGGAGCTCCATCGTCGCGATGCCCTCGCCGTCGTGGCAGCCGATCCGCTCGCGCTTGTCCTGCTCGACTCGCCGGCGTCGCTCGGCGCCGATATCGCCATCGGCTCGATGCAGCGCTTCGGTGTGCCGATCGGTTTCGGCGGCCCGCATGCCGCCTACATGGCGGTGCGCGAGGGCCTTGAGCGCCAGATGCCCGGCCGTATCGTCGGCGTCTCGATCGATGCCGACGGCGCGCCCGCGCTGCGCCTCGCGCTGCAGACCCGCGAGCAGCACATCCGCCGCGACAAGGCCACGTCGAACATCTGCACCGCCCAGGTGCTGCTCGCCGTGATCGCCAGCATGTACGCCGTGTACCACGGCCCCGAAGGCCTGCGGGCGATCGCTCAGCGCGTGCATCGGCTCGCGGCGATCTTCGCCGAGGGCCTGCGCCGAGGCGGCCTCAACGTCCTCCACGACACGTTCTTCGACACGGTCCAGGTCCGCGTCCCGCACCACGCGGACATCGTGATCGCGCAGGCGCGCCAGTTCGGCATCAACCTGCGCCGCGTCGACCGCGACGTCGTGGGCATCGCGTTCGACGAGGTCACCGAGCGCCAACACGTCGAGGCGCTCTGGGAGATCTTCCGCTGCGAGGGCGACGTTGACGCGCTCGATGCCGAGACGCCCGATTGCCTGCCGCAGGACCTCCTGCGCACGACACCGATTCTCCAGCACCCCGTCTTTCACGAGCACCGCTCGGAGACGCAGATGCTGCGCTACCTGCGCCGCCTGTCGGGCAAGGACATCGCGCTCAATCGCTCGATGATCCCGCTGGGCTCCTGCACCATGAAGCTGAACGCCACGACGGAGATGCAGGCCGTGACGTGGCCCGAGTTCGCCTCGATCCACCCGTTCGCGCCGCTCGACCAGACCGACGGGTACCTGCTGCTGATCAACGAGCTCGAGCGCTGGCTCGTTGCGATCACGGGCTACGACGCCGTCTCGCTGCAGCCGAACGCTGGCTCACAGGGCGAGTTTGCCGGCCTGCTGGCGATCCGCTCGTATCACCGCAGCCGTGGTGACGACCATCGCGACGTCTGCCTGATCCCGATCTCGGCCCACGGAACGAACGCGGCCAGCGCGGTGATGGCCGGCATGCGCGTGGTCGTGGTGGCCTGCGACGAGCGCGGCGACGTCGACCTCGACGACCTCAAGGCGAAGATTGCCGAGCACGGGGACGCCCTCGCGGCGCTGATGATCACCTACCCGTCCACGCATGGCGTGTACGAGGAGGCGGTCAGCGAGATCTGCGGCCTCGTCCACGACGCGGGTGGTCAGGTCTACGTCGATGGCGCCAACATGAACGCGCTGGTCGGCGTCGCCCAGCCCGGCAAGTTCGGCGCCGACGTCTCGCACCTCAACCTGCACAAGACGTTCTGCATCCCCCACGGCGGCGGCGGCCCGGGTGTCGGTCCGGTCGCAGTGCGCGCGCATCTGCGCCCGTTCCTGCCGAACCACCCGCTGCAGCCCGCGGCGGGTCCGGCGACGGGACCGGGTCCGATCTCTGCGGCGCCCTGGGGCTCGGCGAGTGTCCTGCCGATCTCGTGGGCGTACATCCGCCTGATGGGTCCCGACGGGCTCAAGCAGGCGACGCAGGTCGCGGTCCTCAACGCCAACTACATGGCCAAGCGCCTCGCGCCGTACTACCCGGTGCTCTACACCGGCCAGAACGACCTCGTCGCCCACGAGTGCATCATCGACCTCCGGGACATCACCAAGGAGACGAGCGTTACGGTCGAAGACGTCGCCAAGCGCCTGATCGACTACGGCTTCCACGCGCCGACGATGTCGTTCCCTGTGGCGGGCACGTTGATGATCGAGCCGACCGAGTCCGAGGACCGCGGCGAGCTCGATCGCTTCTGCTACGCGATGATCGCGATCAAGTCCGAGATCGACCGCGTGGCGGCGGGCGACTGGCCGGCCGACGACAACCCGCTCGTCAACGCGCCGCACACGGCACACATGCTGACGGGCGACTGGGAGCACCCCTACACGCGAGATGAGGCGGTCTATCCGATGCCCACGATGGGGCCGGAGAAGTACTGGCCGCCGGTGCGCCGCATCGACCAGCCGTACGGCGATCGCAACCTCATCTGTGTCTGTCCGCCGCTCACGGAGCTCGTCGCGGGGGACTAGGCGCCTGCCGGGTACCGCTCAGCAGTACCTGCTGCTACCTTGCCGGGTATGGATCAGAAGGTCTCCCATATCGTGATGTACATCCTCGCGATCACGCTCATCGTCTCGGTCGCGATCGTCCTTGGGTTCAAGGGCATCGACGCCATGCCGCATCAGTGGCTGGGTGTCGCCGTTGCGGGTGTGCTCGCCATCGCCGCACTGGCGATGACGCGCCTCAAGTTCGGCCACTAGCACCGTCGGGCATACGGATATGCGCCGGTTGCGGCGTGCGCGGCTGGGCTGACGAGACCTACGGCGAGCGCTTGAACGCGGCGTTGACCAGCGCGGGCATGTCGCCCCAGATGTCGTTCGAGTGAAGAATCACGGCGACGATGGTATGACCGCCGCGCTTCACGGCGACCGCGAGACACCCGCCGGCGAGCGTGGTGAAGCCCGTCTTGCCGCCGATCGTGCCCGGGAACGTCTGGAGCATCTTGTTGTGGTTCTCGTACATCTTCGACTTGCCCGTGTCGGGCCAGCGCACGGAGTGATGCCACGTGCCGATGGCCTTTGCAAACGTCGGATTGCCCAGGGCGCGCGCCAGAATGATCGCCTGGTCGCGCGCGGTCGACCAGTTGGTCGCATCGTTGAGACCGGATGAGCTGCCGTAGCGCGTGTCGGTCATCCCGAGCTCGCGGGCGCGTGCATTCATCATCTTGTAGTAGCGGGCGTAGTTGCCGTTGCCGAGGTCTTCACCAAGCGCTGCCGCAGCGTCGTTGTTCGAGCCGAGCATCGCCGAGTAGAGCAGGATGCCGCGCGGGTAGCGATTGCCGATGATCAGGCCGTCCTTGTTCGGCTCGACGCCAGCAGCCGTTGCGGAGACGGAAACGGGATGCGCCAGATTGCCGGCCTCGGCCGTCAGCAGGCCGGTCATCATCTTCGTCAGCGAGGCGATTGGTCGCTTATCCGTGTCGCCATGGGCGAGGACGATCTCGTTGCGATCGACGTCGAGCGCGACCCACGAGGTTGCCGCTAGAGCCGGCTGGTTCGCGATCGCCTTCGAGCCCGACTGGTACTGCGGTGCGGGAAGCGCCTGCACCTTTGGCACCGTCGACACGGCCTCGCCACCCGCCTTCGTCGCGGAGGCGACCGCCTTCGCGGGCTTCTTCTTGCCGGTCGTGGTCGCGGAGATCGCCTGCGTCGAGCCAGAGGCGTTCGCCGTGGCGTTGTCGCTGCCACCCGTCAGCGCCTTCGCGGCAAAGGCGATCATCCCGATCACGAGGATTGCGAGCAGCAGGACGTGCAGCGGGCGGATCGAGGACTGCTGCGTGCGCTTGCGAGTGCGAGGCCGTGGGCGTGGCGGCGCGTCGAATTCGAAGTCGAACTCGAAGCTGTCGTCGCTCTCCGTATACGGGTTGCGCGACGCGGGCTGCGAGCGCGGCGCACGCCGATTGCTCCGCGCAGGCCGCGGCGGGGGTGGCAGCTCGTCATCCACTGGCACTCATCCTACCGGCGCAATCACCGATCGTCTCCGTTCGATTCGTGTGCCGGCTGACTGTCGCCGACGCTCTCGGATAGGCTGCGCGCACCACGACGCGGAGGGCGACATGGCACGGGATATCGACGGCGCGATTGGCGAAGGCTGGGGCGGACCCGAGCAGCTGAAGGGAAGTCACGTCAACGTGGTGATCGGACGCCGTGGTGGTCCGACGGCTGCTGCGCTGATGACGGCCTTCACCACGCCGCGTCCCGGGCACACCCCCGTGCTGGCGTGCGTCGGCGAGCATCCCACGAAGTACGAACCGATCTGGCCGCCGCTGGTGATGATGAACAAGGCCACGGCGCTGACCGACGAGCACCAGACGATCACCTGGGGCGCGGCGCAGCTTGGGCTCGGTCAGGGCGTGTTGGATGCCGTTGCGGAGGGTCTGCTCGAGGCCAATGACGACTACATCGTGTTCGTCGCCGTCTGGGTCAACCCGGGCGCGACCGATGAGACCGCAATTCGGATTGCCAACCGCGAGGCGATGCTGAAGGCGCTCCGCGTTGCCGTCAACGGACGTGACGCCGCTGCGGCGCAGGCGCTCGTGGAGCGGCGCGACAGCGTTACGAGTCCGTTCTATTCCGGCGAGTAGCCGCCGGCACTCGGATACCCTGCGGCGGTGAGTCGCAGGCAGTCGTACACCGTCGCCGAGTGCCGTCGTGCACTGTGGCTGCTGGGCGTGATGCCGCCGACCGATAGCAAGGGTGTGCTGGTGGCGTGGCGCAAGCGCGTCGCGCAGACCCATCCCGACCGCCATCTGGGCGATGCGGCGCGCGAGGAGGCCGCGGCGAAGCTGACGCGCGCACTCAACGAGGCGCGTGAAGTCCTCGACTGGTGGATCGCGCAGGAGCGCGATTGGCCGCCGCTTGGCACCGGCCCCACGCAGGTGCGCCTCGACGAGTCGGAGCCCGAGCCATGGCCGGAGCGCGAGCAGGAGACGGTGGCGCCCGTCGATCCGATCACGGGGCTGCGCGCCGGTGATCGCGTGCGTGCCTGGCCGTACGATGGCGACCTGCTGACGGTCGTCGAGACCGAGATGGATGTGCGTGACCACTCGTCGTGGGTGCGTGTCGCCGAGCAGGGCCAGGCGATCAAGTCGGATCGCATCCGCCTGGCCGCGTTCTCGTGCCCGACCTGTGGTGCCTGTGCCGGCCCGCTCGTCGATGACGCCGAGGTGCGGCCGTGCCCCGACTGCCTGATCGACCTGCGGCGTTTGGAGAAGTCTCCGGCGGACGCGGGTCGCATCCGCCGTGCGATTGAGGCGCGGGCCACCGCTGGCGAGTCGGAGGCCGAGTCGATCGGCGACGGTCGGTTCGCCGATCGTGCGCGTGAGCGCCGCCGCTGGGCCAAGCGCCTGATCACCGCCAAGCCCGACGATCTCCACATGGCGCTGCTCAGTGCCTTTGGCTCGGCCTGGGAGCGCTGGGGCGAGAAGCCCACCGACGAGTACCGACGGTAGCGTCCACTGCCGTCGAGGCGGTGGTCGCCAGGGGGTGAAGGTTTACGCGGCCTTGGGCTGCATGTACCGCAGTTCGCGGACGGCTTCGAGCGCGAGGCGCAGGCGCGCTTCCTCGAGCTCGGTTGCGGCGAGTTCGCCACGGCGAATGCGGTCGAGCAGGCGCTCGAGGTCCACGAAGACGCGCGCAAGGTCATCCTGCGCAGGCGAATGCGGCTCGCGTCCAGTCACGTGCAGAGGGTACGGCGCCCGTCGGACGCGTGTGAACAAGCGGTGTCCGGTGTCAGACGGCGACGAGTTCGCGCACGTGGCCGACGCTCGTGGCATCCGGTGCATCGTCATAGCCGGCCAGCACACGGCCGTCGGACCGATTGACCACCAGGACGACGGGTGTATGTTTCACGCCGTAGGCACGGGCGAGGCCGGCCTCGTGGAGGACGTCGATCTTGCGGAACGGGATGCCCGCCTTCTCTAGCTCGCTGCCCCACTGCTGGCAGGCATGACAGAGCGGGCCGGAGAACGCGACGACGGCGGTGTCGCCGTGGCTCGCGTCCAGCCCGAGCTGCGCAGGATCGACGCGCATCGGCAGCGAGGTCTGCGGTGTGCCACGCAAGCGCCGATACGCCACGGCGCCGCTCACGAGCACGAGCACCGCAATGACGATCAGCAGGCGATCCATCAGACCGCGGGGTGGCGATCCACGGTGATCCCGCGCAGGCGCGCAAGCAGCACGTACATCTCGCAGCCGACGCACAGGCCCGTGGTGGCAGCGAGCAGGGCGAGTGCCGCGACGATCAGCGCGAGGGCCCAGCCGACGGTGGAGTAGCCGGCGTAGAGCAACACCGACGACACGGTCAGGAAGACCGCACCAATGACGTTGGCAAAGCGAGGCAGGCGCGCGTCCTCGATACGACCCTCGCCGAGTCGCGGCTGGAGCACGTCGAACCACAGGCGGCAGGGGAGGCAGAAGCGACGGCCGAGCGTGAGGCCGGCGATCAGCTGCAGGGCGAGCAGCACGACGATCCACTCCTGCTGCAACAGGAACGCGATCAATGCGCCGACGCCGACGATCGCCTGGTTCGTGCGCGGGCCACGCGAGTCGATCACGTTGGTGACGAGATACGGATCGACGCTGCGGTAAGGGGTGCTCATAGCCCCTATAACGGTACTGCATAGTGGAGGCATTCCCTTTCGCCGTGAGCGTTTGGCCGATAGGCTGCCCGCATGGACCGCTTCCGCAGCACGACGACCGACAACTGGCTCGACGATCCGTACCCGAGTCGCGCCTTCCAGCGCGTGCGCGAGTTCGCACCCTCGGCGCGCATTGCCAACGACTCCGGCGTGGTCAGCGAGTTGCCCGTCGACCTCCGCGAGTTGGGTGGTGTCGAACTCGAGGCGGTGGATGGCTCGACGACGACCGTCGATCAGCAGTTCGCCTCGTCGAACGGCGAGGGCCTCGTCGTGCTCAAGGACGGCGTGATCGTGTACGAGCGCTACGCCAACGGCATGACCGCGCGCACGCCGCACCTCTGCATGAGCGTGACGAAGTCGTTCGTCGGCGCCATGCTCGGCATCCAGGTCGGCAAGGGGCTCGTGCGGATGGACCAGCTCGTCACCGACCTCGCACCCGAATTCATCGGGTCGAGCCTCGACGGCGCCAACGTACGGCATCTGATCGACATGACGGCCGGGACGGAATTCGTCGAGGACTACGACCTCTACGAGGATCCCAGTGCCTCGAACCCGTTGATCGATTACGAGCGTCAGGCAAGCTACCGCCGGCTTGGCGCGGCCGAGCCGCTCGGCATGTACGGGCACTTCCATACGTATCCCAAGTCGCGCGAGCACGGGTCGAACTTCGACTACCGCTCGGTGCTCACCAACATCGCCGCACGCATCGTCGAGAACGTGACGGGGCAGCGCTTCGTCGATGTGCTCTCCGAGCAGCTGTGGGTGCCGCTCGGCATGGAGCACGAAGCCGACATGCTGCTCGACGTCGTTGGCGATGCCGTTGTGGATGGCGGCCTGTCCTGCTCTACGCGCGACCTCGCACGGTTCGGACTCGCGTACGAGCGAGACGGCCAGGGCGTGATTCCCGCCGACTGGGTAGCGGATACCCGCGATGGTGACGACGAGGCGGTGCGCAACTACGCCGAGAGTCCCACGATGACGAACGCCGAGCGTGGCGACTGGAGCATGTACCGCAACGCCTTCTGGGTGATCGAGCGCGGCACGCGGTACACCGGCTCTGGCATCTACGGCCAGCACTGCTTCGTCGACCACCCGAACAAGGTCGTGGTCGCGCGTTTCTCGACGTACCCGCTGCCGTATCCGGTGGATCAGTGGAGCGAGACGATGCGCGCGATCACCGCGCTGTCTGAGGCTCTGGCCTAGCGCTGCCAGACGGCGTCGAGGTTCTCGACGTCGCCGAGGATGCCCGTGGAGGGCGAATCCGCGTGGATCTCGGCCTCGGGCAGCACGAGCGCCTGCTCGACGACCGCGCCCTGCTCGATCACCGCGCGCTGGCCGATCACGGCCGGGCCGATGATGGTCGCCCCCGAGTGCACTTCGGCACCCTCACCGAGCAACACGGGGCCAGTGATGACCGAATCAGGTGAGACGTTCGGCAGACCGCAGTCGCTCTCCATGATCAGGTCGCCATCGAATTCCACGTCGACGGCGCCCATGGCGATCGCGAGGTTCGTCGCCAGCAGCTCGTCGAGCGATCCGATGTCGCTCCAGAACGCGTCGGTGACCCACGCGCGGACGTCGGCGCCGGCGGCGACGAGGCGGGGCAGGATCTCGGAGCCGAAGTCGCTCTGGCCCTCGGCGGGGATCTCGTCGAAGATCGCCGCGCTGAAGCAGTAGACGCCGACGTTGACGAGGTCGCTCAGCGCATCCTCGGGCGCGGGCTTCTCCTGAAAGGAGGTGACGCGGCCGGCGTCATCGGTCACGACGACGCCGAAGCCGGTGATGTCCTCGACGCGCTTGACGGTGATCGTTGCGAGGGCGCCCGAGGCGCGATGCGCGGCAGCCAGCGCGGCGAGGTCGATCGTGTGGAGGCCGTCGCCGCTCGTGACGAGGAAGACGTCGTCCTCGGCCGTCAGGAAGGCTTGGCACTTGCGTGTCCCGCCCGCCGTGCCGAGCAGCTCCTCCTCGATCGAGTACTCGACGGGGATGCCGTACTCGGAGCCATCACCGATCGTGTCGATGATCGTCTGCGGGTGGTAATGCAGGTTCATGATCGCGCCGGTGCAGCCGGCGTCGGCGATGCGGCGCAGCAGATAATCGACGCAGGGCCGGTTGCCGACGGGCGCAACGGGCTTGGGCAGGTGCTCCGTCAGCGGCCGCAGTCGCGTACCGAGGCCAGCCGCCATGATCATCACGCGCATGCAGGCAGCCTAGCGATTCGCGGGGAGCCGCGATCCGAAGTGACCCGAACTCGACCATTTTGGGCCCGGGCCCAACTTGACCCGAAAACGGTCAATCTGGGTCCGGGCCCAACTTGACCC
>JBAXNN010000007.1:0-110380 GCA_037133755.1 Thermoleophilia bacterium | reverse complement strand
CGCCGTCAGCAGTCGCCGGCGTAGCGTGCTGATCCCCCTCATTCTGATCAGTGCGATTCCTGTCGGTCTCGTCGTCGGACCGCGCTACGCGCCGATCGTGTGGATGCTGCTGTTCTTCGTGGATGCCGTGCGATTCCGGCGCAGGCCTGAACGTCAGGACCAGGGCGAAGCGGGCTGAGGCTGCACGACGCCGTCGATGGTCACCTCGACCTGCTCGTCGTAGAACGCAAGGAGGTCGCGGATCTTCGAAACCTCGTCGAACGGCTCGCGGTAGTACCAGACGATGTTCTCGCTCACCTTCTCGCCGACGCGCACGGAGTGATACGAGGCCCGGCCCTTATAGGGACAAAACGACGTGTGCGTGCTGGGTTCCAGCAGGTCGACGCGGACGTCGTCAGCCGGCAGGTAGTACCGCGTCGGCAGTCCCGTCTCGAAGAGCATCACCGAGCGGGTGGAATCGGCCACGAGTGTGCCGTCGATGCGAACCTGCACATGACGCGTGCTGTGGATTGAGTCGCAGCGCGTGTACGGGTCGCGGGGATGGCCGAGAACCACCTCGTCCTCCTCGAGCCATCGATCGACTGCCGTCCAATCGAAGACGATGTGCGAGGCGAGTTCGGGCACGCCTTGCGGGACCCAGCCGATCCGCTCAATGACCTCGCCCTCAAGTTCGGCGTCGAACCACTGGCAATCGTCCTCACACACCGCTTCGCGCAGGAGGTCCATGCGCACGTGTTCGCGCGGAACTGCGTAGTTGGTGGGATAGCGCCGCAACCAGATCAGCACCGGCGCCAGCGAGTCCGCGATCACGACCCCACGCACCTCGGCGCGCACGCGACGATTGGCGGATTCCCATCGATCCATGCTCCAAGCGTAGTGGGAGCGAAGTTCGTGCGGCGGCCCATCTGCGACGCTGCAGCCCGTGAATGACGCGCCAGACCAGCAGGACCTCGCGGACGGCGAGTCCGCGACAGCCCTCCTGCGGCACGGAATGATCGCCCGCCTGCTGGCCTCGGAACTCCTCGCGACCCTGTCCTTCGGGATCATCGCTGCAGCCCTCGGCTGGCAGGCCTACGCACGCACGGGCGATCCACTCACGCTCGGACTGATCGGGCTTGCCGAATTCGTGCCCGCGTTGATCCTCGCACTTCCCGCCGGGCATCTCGCCGACAAGCTCGACCGCCGCTACGTGACCGCTGCCGGCGATGCGGGCACCATTGTGTTTGCCTCGCTCCTGCTGATCGACGCGGCCGTGGGCGACACGCAAGCCTGGCCGCTGTACCTGTTCGCCGCGGGCCTCGGTGCGTCGCGCGCCTTTGCCTCGCCCGCCTTCACGCCGATGCTCGCCGCGGCCGTAACCCAACGAGCACTGCCGCGCACGATGGCGATGTCGTCGGCCACGTGGCAGAGCGCGCTGATCGCCGGCCCACTGCTCGGCGGCATCTTCCAAGCCTTTGGCGACGTCGTCCCCTACGCCGCCGCCATCGTGGCTGAGATCTGTGGACTGGTGCTCGTCCTGATGGTCTCCAAGCGCATCGGCACGGAGCACAAGGTCGACACGGGAACACCAGCCACGCTGTCTGACGCCACGGCGGGCCTGCGGCTGATCTTCGCCACGCCGGCGCTCCTCGGTGCTATCAGCCTCGACCTTGTCGCCGTGCTGTTTGGTGGCGCCACCTCGCTTCTGCCAATCGTCGCGAGCGACATCCTCCACGTCGGCGAAGTCGGATACGGCGTGCTGCGTGCCGCCCCGGGCGTGGGTGCCGTGGCCGTCGGGATTCTGCTCTCGGCGCGCCCGATTCAACGCCGGGTCGGACCGGTGCTGCTGCTCGCCGTGGGGTTCTTCGGCATCTTCACGATCGTGTTCGGCTTCTCGAAGTCCTTCTGGCTGAGCCTGCTCGCGCTGTCGTTCCTCGCGGCCTCCGACATGGTCAGCGTCTTCATCCGTTCGACACTCGGCCCGCTCCTGACCCCGCCGGAGCTACGTGGGCGCGTCGGTGCTGCCGAACGGGTCTTCATCGGCGCCTCCAACGAGCTGGGCGCCTTCGAATCCGGCACCTTGGCGCGCCTGATCGGCACCGTGCCGGCCATCGTGCTGGGGGGTGTCGCATCGATCGGCGTGGCCGCCGTCTGGTACATGTGCTTCCCCGCCCTCCGCGGCATCGATCGCTTCGAGGACATCGAACCGGCTGATGCCAGCACGCTCTGATAGCCGCCGCGTACTCGTATCGCGAAACGGCTAGAATTCCGCGCAATGGCGGGGATTGCACTTGAGGGCGTGGCAAAGGTCTACGACGGCGGCGTCCGCGCGGTCGATGGCGTCGACCTGACGGTCAATGACGGCGAGTTCGTCGTGCTCGTAGGCCCCTCCGGCTGTGGCAAGTCGACGCTGCTGCGCATGATCGCCGGACTCGAGCACATCACCGAGGGAGCACTCCGCATCGGCGACAAAGACGTCACCAACGCAGCGCCGCGCGACCGCGATATCGCGATGGTGTTCCAGAACTACGCGCTCTATCCCCAGATGAAGGTGCGCGACAACCTCGCCTTCGGCCTCAAACTCCGCAAGACGCCGAAGGCAGAGCGCGAGCAGCGCGTCGCTGAGGTTGCCACGATCCTCGGTCTCGGAGACCTGCTCGATCGCAAGCCTGGCCAGCTCTCCGGTGGCCAGCGCCAGCGCGTCGCGATGGGTCGGGCGATGGTCCGCGAGCCCGCCGTCTACCTGATGGACGAGCCGCTGTCGAATCTCGATGCCAAGCTTCGCGTCTCGATGCGTGCCGAACTCGCACGGCTGCACGAGCGCCTCCGCACCACGACGATCTACGTGACCCACGATCAGATCGAGGCCATGACGCTCGGTGAGCGCGTCGTCGTGCTGCGCGATGGCCTGATCCAGCAGGTGGCTCCGCCGAAGGAACTGTACGACCGCCCGGCCAACCTCTTCGTCGCCGCGTTTATCGGCAGCCCGCAGATGAACTTGCTCGATGCCCCTGTCGATGGTGACCACGTCGTCAGCGCCGGGCTCCGCCTACCGGTGCGCAGCGGCCGTATCCCCCGTGGGATCGACCGCGTGATCCTCGGCATCCGCCCGACCGACGTCGCCATCGCGACGGCCGGTGATACCCGTCCGACCTTAACCGGCACGGTCACCGTGTTCGAGGACCTCGGGGCCGAGGCGCACGCGATCATGCCGATCGATAGCCCGCGCATCACCGCCGATGCGGCCCTGGCGGCCGCCGAGACGGATGCCGACCACGACGGCACCCTGCTGGCCGGCGATGATCGGGCGCAGTTCACAGCGCGCCTCGATGCCCACTCCGGCATCACGCAGGGCTCTACGCTCTCGCTCGCGATCGACCCCGACCGGATCCACCTGTTCGATCCGGCGTCGGGCGCCGCGCTGGCCTAACTCGTCGCGAAGACGGCGCTGTCGGGCAACGACGCCCGTACCGCCGCATCTGCGTCGATGCCGAGGGCGTCGAACGCGCGGAGCAGCGCACCAACCGCGGGCTCGACCGTCGCCTCGACGGGCACACCCTGTGGCACCTCGGCCTGAACGGCCTCGCGCAGGAGCGAACTCGGATGGCGGAAGACGCCACCCACCAGGACGAGCGGAAACGCGCCCGTGAGTCCGAGCTCGCGCGCACAGACCGCCGCCTGCTCGCCAAGCACCTTGCCCTCACGGCGCACGATGGCCATCGCGATGGGATCACCGTCTGCGGCGACGTCCAGCACATCGGGGCAGAACCATCGACTGTCCGTCTGGCTGTCACGCTCACGCTGCGTCAGCACGTGGAGCAGCACGTCGGGATCTGCGGCCCCGTAGCGTGTCAGCGCTCGGTCGCGCAGCGCCGTGGGCAGCCCAATCCCGAGGTGTGCGCGCTGGACGGCACTCAAGCCGAGGCGCCCAATCTCGCGAGCACCCGACGGCTCGGGCCAGAAGCCGCGATGGTAGATCGTTCCGTCGGGCCCCATCCCCGCCGCCGTGCCGCCGGTGCCGCACGACACGACGATGCCAACGCCGTTGGGCGTGCCGCAGCGGATGGCGTTGACGGCGTCGTTGAGGATCGTCACCTCGCCGCCGAGGTGGGCACGCATCGTCTCGTCGAGGAGCGCGAAATCCTCGGGCCAGTCTGCACCCGCCAGCCCAAACACCGCGCTGGCCAGATCTGCCGCTGTACAGCCGGCCATAGCGCATGCATCCGTGACCGCAGCGCGCAATTCGTCGAGCGCGGCCGGATTGTCGTGTACGTCGCTCGACCCGCCACGCCCCCAGCCGACGATCGTACCGTCGTCCATAGCCACCAGCGCGATCGTCTTGGTGTTGCCGCCGTCGCAGCCGAGGACGAACCGGCTGCTCATCGCACCGACGGCGGGATCAGTCGCTCAGGGAGGTGCTCACGGTGAGCGGCGGCAAGCTCGGTGTAGATCACCTCAGCCTGGTCGATCGTCCGCACCAGCGGGTTCGAGGCAAGCGTGCGGATGCCTGCCTTCCAATCACCTTCCCAGGCGACCTGGCCGGCCGAGGCCTGGTACTCCCCGAGTGCCAGCACCAGGCCGCGCACGTCGCGCGCCAGCGGCGGCGCCGGCAGCGGCTCGATCCAGTTGGCGTTGCAACGTCCGTAGATCTCGACGACGAGATCTTCCGAGAGGCCCGGGAGCATGCCGCCGACGTTCGGGACGTTGACCGGATGAATCTCGTCCTTGTCGTTGAAGACCGCATCCATCACGTCGATCGCGAGCTCGAGCTCGTGGATGCCACCGCGCGAACGAGCCGGGTCGAGCTGCGGATCGTCGGTCTGAGCCTGCTCCTCGTAGTGCTCCCAGTAGCCCGGTGCCCACGAGAGGATGTCCTCGGCGCGCGACGTCGGCTTGGCCTTGAGCTCGGCGACGACCTCGTCCTCGCAGTAGTAGTACTGGAAGTAGTGCGATGGGATCGCATTGAACGTCGTCGCGATGCGCAGGCGCCGCAGCAGATCGGGCTCCTGGGTGGGATCGTCCTTGCGCCGCTCCCACTCCTCGCGCAGGATCGGCATGGCGTCCTTGCCCTGATACGTCTGCTCGAAGGCCCACGACGCGTGATTGAGGCCGACCATCTTGGCATCGACGTCGTCGTACACGTAGCCGAGGTCGCGCATCAGCTCGCGGGGATAGACGATCGGGCCCTCGCAGAGCGCGACGAGCGGGATATCGCAGTGCGTCGTCCAGGCCTGGGCCACGAGGTTGACGGGGTTCGTGTAGTTGAAGACCTTCGCCTTCGGGGCAACGGCGGCGAGATCGTCGGCCACGCCCATCATCACGTTGACGGCGCGCAGGCACATGAAGAAGCCACCGGGGCCCTGCGTCTCCTGCCCGATCACACCGTGCTTCAACGGGATCTTCTCGTCGAGGACGCGCGCCTGGAAGCCACCCGGGCGGAAGCTCGACAGGACGGCATCGACGTCGGTCAGCCCCGCACGGCGGTCGGTCGTCGTGGTGACCGTCATGTCGAGACCACGCGCGGCGATCATCTTGTCAGCCAGTGTCTTCACGAGATCGAGGCGCGAGCCGGGCAGGTCGATCAGCACGATCTCCGAGCCGTTGAAGTCGGCTCCCTGATGAATGAACGACGCCATCGTGCCCACGGCGCGCGTCGAGCCGCCGCCGAGGTACGCCATCTTGATCCGAGCCATGATTACTCCTTGACCGCGCCAGCGGTGATTCCGCGAATGAAGTGCCGTTGCAGCAGCACGTACACGATGATGACGGGCAGGGCCACGATCACGGCGGCCGCGGCAACCGCCGTGGGATCACCGGCGCGTGTCGCCGTGGCGAAGAAGCTGAGTCCCAGCGGCGCGGTCTGCTTGTCCGGGTCCTGAATCATCACCAGCGCGAGCAGGAACTCGTTCCACGTGTACATGAAGATCAGCGCGCTGAGCGTGAGGAGCGCAGGCTTCGCCTGCGGCAGGAGCACGCGCACGAGGATCGTGAAACTCCCCGCGCCGTCGACCCGCGCCGCCTCGATCAGACTCTTCGGCGTCGAGCGGAAGAACGCGCGCATCCAGAAGGTGCCGAAGGGGATCGAGAGCCCGATCTGCGGCAGGATCAGCGCCCAGTAGGTGTTCGTCAGATTGAACGACTGCAGGTCGTAGTAGAGCGGGATCACGGTCGCCTCGTACGGGAAGATCAGGCCCAGCAGGATCAGCCCGAAGATCACCGTATCGCCGGGAAACCGCATCGTGCCGAACGCGTAGCCTGTACCGATCGACAGCACGACGGAGACCGCCGTCACGGCGACGGCCACGATGAAGCTCGACCACAGCCCGGTCGCGAAGTTGCCGTCGGTCCAGGCCTTGGCAAACGTGTCCAATGAGAAGGTGGTCGGCAACGCGAAGCCCGTGATCTGGTCGTCCTTGGTGTGCATGGCCAACCCGAGGATCCCCAGCACGGGGTACAGCGCGAGGAGCGAGAACAGGCCGAGGACGACGTAGGCCGTCCACTGATCGCGACGTGTGATCACGCGTGCTCCCCGCGATCGCCGATGCGGGTGATGACCAGCGCGACGGCGAAGATGATCAGCGTCAGGACCACGGCAACGGCGCACGCCATGCCGACGCGGCCGTAGGAAAAGGCGTTGAGCACGATCAGGACGCTCGGCACGCGCGTCTCGCCGCCCGGTCCACCCTTCGTCGTGTTGTAGATGAGATCAAAGGAGCGAAGCGCGGTGATGGTCGTCAGCGTCAGCACGACCGCGAGCTCGTTCCGCAACTGCGGCAGCGTGACGACGCGCATCTCCTGCCAGACGTTGGCCCCATCGACGCGCGCGGCGTCGTAGAGCGCCTGCGGAATGCGCTGCATCCCGGCGAGGAAGAGCACGAACGCGAGCCCGAAGGTGATCCACGAGCCGACGAAGCCAAGCGCAGGCAGTGCGGTATCGAAGTCCCCCAGCCACTGCCGGTCCAGACCGAAGGGCTCGAGCAGGCGATTGAGCGGCCCGTCGGGCGCGTAGATCCAGACGAAGGCCTGCGCGACCACCACGACCGCCACGGTCTGCGGCAGGAAGATCATGGTGCGAAAGACGGTGAGCCCGCGCGGCTTGGCGCGCTGCAGCACGAGGATCAGCAGCAGCGCGATCAGCACCGCGATGCCCGAGTAGTACAGGATCAGCTTGATCGAATGGACGAACGAGCCGCGGATCTCCTCGTCGGTCAGAAGCTCGCGGTAGTTGGCCAGGCCGACGAAGTGCCCGAGCGTGATGCCATCCCACTCGAAAAACGAGAGCCACACGGTGTGCAGCAACGGCAGGAACGTGAACAGCAGGTAGAACGCGAGCGCAGGCAGCAGAAAGAGAAACGCGACGTATCGCGGCTCGCCCGGCGCTCGACGGCGGCTACCGCCCCGGGACAGGATCCCGGGGCGGCGCCGACCTTCGCGTGTGGCGTTTGCAGCCACGCCCTACTTGAGGGTGTCGTGGAACTTCTGCCAATCCGCCTGAATGGTCTTGGCGACCTCTTCAGGGGTGGCCTTGCCGGCGGCGAGCTTCTGGAACTCGGCGCCCATCGTGTCGTACATGCTCGGCGAGGACCAGTCGAGGAACAGCGTGAGACCGCCGTCCTTGACCAGCTCCTGCCAACCCGTAGCCACCTGACCGAGGTACTCATCGCCCTCGGGCTGCGGTGCCGACTGCACAGCCGGGATCTGCACCTGGTCGTACATCAGCTGGGCCGAGCCCTCGCCGTTGATCAGGTGGTTGATGAAGGCCGCGGCCACGTCCGGGTACTTCGACTTGGACGAGATGTGCCACGGCAGCGACGTCGAGCCGATCGCGATGTGCTTGCCGCTGACCCCGGGAGGCCCGTTCATGAAGCCCGCATCAGCGCCGAGCCCCTCCTTGACCACACCGGCCTGCCAGTTGCCGCCCATCAGGAACGCGCCCTGACCCTTGGCGAACGCAGCGGCAGCGTCGTTCTCGTTGACGGCATTGAAGTCCTTGCCGAATACGCCGGCGTTGACCCAATCCTGGAGCTGCTTGAGCGCCGCGATGTTCTCGGCGTTGTCAAACGTCGCGCCATCCGACTGGAAGACCCAGTCGCGGATCGACTGAGCGTTCGTCGAGTTGGCGCCCTGGAACATGCCCCAGGCATGCACGATCGCGTACCCGTCGAGGTTGCCGATCGTCACGACCGGCTCATCGGCGGGCATCGAACCGCGGAGCTTCAGCACTGCAGCCTGGAAGTCGTCCCAGGTCTTCAGCGACATGGGATCAATGCCAGCCTCAGAGAGCTTGGCCTTGTTGTAGAAGACGCCCGTCGACTGGCCGAACTGGCCGACGCCGTAGACGGTGCCGTCACCGAACTTGGAGCCGTCATCGGCCCACTCGAACTGCTGGAACGTATCCGGCGTGTACCAGTCCTTCCAGCCCATCATCTCGAGCTGGTCGGTGAGCGGCAGGATCAGCTTCGACTTGACGAGTGCGCCGTCGATCTGCCAACCCTGGTTGCCCTCAGCCACATCCGGTGCGTTGTTGCTGGCCATCTGCAGCGGGATCACCTTGATGTAGTCGGAGAAGCCCTTGAAGTCGATCTCGACCTTGACGTTCGGATACTTCTTCTCGAACTGGGCGGCGAGCTCCTTGATCACGGGCATCGGGCCCGGATCCTGGTTGTCGGCGGACGCGACGTGCAGTGTTATATCGCCGTACTTCGCGAACGGATTGCCGGCATCAGCAGCGCTGGTCTCAACGGTTGCAGCGGACTCGGCGCCACCGCCACCATCCGACCCCGGCGTCCCTCCGCACGCAGCGATGATCGCGGCAATCAGTGCCACGAGCAGCGCGAGCATGAACTTCCTCATCGATTTCTCCTCCCTGGTGAAATCCTCGGTTGCCGGGGAGTATAGGGCGCGCCCGCGTGATGTCGCGGCCACCACGCCAAAGCGGTCGGTGATAGCCTCCCGACGATGCGTGAATCGGGATTGTGGCTGGACGTACTGGAGATGCCGGAGGCGCTCCAGCAGACGCTCGACGCGAACGCCGGCGTCGCTGATGCCGTTGCCGTGCTGCGCGATCCCTCGGTGCGCCGCGTCATCGCGACGGGCAACGGCGCCGCGTACTACATCGCGTTCGCGATCGCACTCGCCGCGCTGGAGTCACCGCATGGACCCGAGCTTGTCGCACTGCCCGCCGGTGTGGTCGCCGACCCGCGCTTTGCCTGGCGCGAGGGTGATCGACTGCTCGCGATCTCGTCCTCGGGCGAGTTCAAGGATGTCGTGCGCGCGATTGAGCAGGGAGCTCCGAAGCCCGTCGTGGCGATCACCGCGCACGCAGAATCGACACTTGGTCGCCTCGCCGACGCCGTGGCGCTCCAGACCGTGCTGCACCAGCGCGCGATCACCCACACGCAGGCGCTCGCTGGTGCCCTCGCGATCGGACTGCGCATCTGGGGCGGCGTGACCGGTGACGCCACCCTCGCCACGGTCCCGGACGCCGGCCCCGCCGCACTGGAGGCAGCGATTGCCACGGCCGCCGAGTGGGCCGAGCAGAGCCTCACCACGCCCTCCGTCCCGATTGCCGCAGCGTCGTTCGGTGGCGGTCCGGCCTGGGCGGCTGCCCTCGAGACTGCCCTGCTCCTGAAGGAGATCTCGCGTATTCCCGCCGAGGGAGCGGAAACGCGTGAAGGAGCGACGAGCGTCATGTACGGCCTCAACCCGCAGCACCTGGTGCTGGCCCTCGAGACGTCGGGGGACCCCGGGTTTGGCGAAGCCGTTGACGTCTGCCGTGCCACAGGCGCCAACGTGGTTGTGGTGCCCGGAGGCAGCACGATCGACCGCCGCTTCGCGTTCGCCACGCTCCTGCCCGCCACGTGTGCGGCCAGTGGCGTACTCGCGAACCTCGGCGGGCACGACATCGACAACCCCACGTGGACGGACGCGTACTACGCGACGGCCCGTGCGAGCGGAAAGGCCACACCATGATCGGCGTCGGCATCATCGGCCTCGGCAACGTCTGGGAGGGGCCGTATCGCACCGAGCTCGCCCCCCTCATCCGCGACGGTGCGGTCCGCGTGGTCGCGGTCTGCGATCCCGACCCCGCCAAGCGCGCCTTCGCGCTCGAGCAGTATCCGGGTGCCGCCGATCTCGCCGAGGCCGACGCGGTGATTGCCCATCCCGACGTCGAGCTGGTGCTGATCCTGACGTCCATGCCCGCGCACGGCCCGCTGGCCGAGGCCGCTTTGCAGGCAGGCAAGCACGTCCTGGTGGAAAAGCCGATGGCCACGGACCTCGAGACTGCCGCCCGTCTGGTTGAGCTCGCCAAGACGGCCCCAGGGCACCTGATTCCCGCCCCGCACGTGATCCTCTCGCCCACCTTTCGCGCCATCCACGCCGACCTTCAGTCGGGGCGCATCGGCCAGACCACGCTGGCCCGCGCACGCTACGGCTGGGCCGGGCCCAACTGGGGCCAGTGGTTCTATCGCTCGGGTGGCGGCTCGCTGTTCGACCTCGGCGTCTACAACGTCGTCTCGCTCTGCGCTCTGCTCGGATCCGCGAAGCGCGTGACCGGCATGGTCGGCACGGCGATCCCGGAACGCGTGGTCGAAGGCGAAACCATGCGTGTCGAGGTCGACGACAACGCGCACGTGCTGATCGACTTCGGAGCGGCAACGTATGCCGTCGTCACCACGGGCTTCACCATGCAGAAGTACCACTCGCCCGCGATCGAGCTGTACGGCACGCTCGGCACGATCCAGCTGAACGGCGACGACTGGGCGCCCGACGGGTACGAGGCATGGGAGAACGCGCGTAACGCCTGGACCGTGCATCCCGAATCGAACCCGACGTGGCGTTGGACGGCGGGCCTCGCCCACCTCGTCGAGGCGATCGAGACCGGGCGCGAGCCGCTCATCCGCCCCGAGCACGGCTACCACGCCCTCGAGATCATGCTCGCGGCCCAGGAGGCCGGGCGCACGGGTATGGCACAGGAGATCACGAGCGAATTCCCCGCTGTGACGTACGAGGGTTGGGATGCCGCCGCGCCCGATCGTCGTGCGCGCCATGATCCGCGGAGCTGACCATGACCAAGTACTCGCCCTCTCCCCGCCCCACCTTCGACGGCCCGACGCGCATCACGCGCACCGACGTGACACGCCACGTCTGGGGCGACCACGAGGCCGGCGAGGTCAACGACTGGATCTATGCCTCGACCGACAAGGTCCACTGCCTCGTATTCGGCGTCGGCCCGCAGGGCTCGTATCGCCACTCCGAGGAGTTCCGCACGATCTTCGGCGCCGACGAGTACCTGCACGTCCTCGAGGGCGAGATGATCCTGATGAGCCCTGAGACCGGCCATGTCGTGCACGTCCCGACCGGACAGGGCGCCTCGTTTGGCCCCAATACCTGGCAGCACGTCTATGCCCATGGCGGCCAGCCCCTGCGCGTGCTCGAGCTGTTCGCACCACCGCCGTCGGCCGGCACGAGCGGCGCGCATGCTCGGACGCGCCCCTACCTCGAGAAGCCTGACTGGCGCTACCAACGCGACGAGGACCTTGCCGCCGGCCGCGCAGCACCGGGGCCGTTCCGTGTCCACGATGGTCGCGACGCGATGCTTCGCTACGAGCCCGGCGTCCTGACGGGAGTCGAGCTGGCCGCCGAGCACCTGACGGCTGGTTGGATCGAGATCTCGCCGGGCGGCGTCTCCCAGCAGCACGCCCACGGTGGCGACCTGATCCTCTTCGCCCTGACGCCCGGTACCTACGTGCGTGCGAGCAAGACCGACGGCGAGGTCGTAGCCGAGCTTGGTCCCGAGGACGTCATGTACATCCCCGCTGGCTCGACGTACGACATCCGCAACGTTGGCGGCGAGACCTGCCGTCTCGTCTTCGGCGTCGCGCCCTCGTTCCTGCCATGACCGCGATCGTCGGGATCGACGCCGGCGGCACCAAGTTGGCGGCGGGCATCGTCGACATCGCAACCGGCGCCGTGTCGAGCCAGCGAGTGATCGACACGAACGCGGAGCGCGGCGGACAGGCCGTGCTCGATGACGTGGTCGAGTTGGCGCGATCGATCGTGGGCGACGCGGCGGCAATCGGGATCGGCGTGCCCGAGATGGTGGACGCGACGGGACGCATCCGCAGCGCCGCAAACTGGGATTGGCGCGAGCTCGATCTCGCAGCGGCATTCGCCGGGCTGCCACCGGTGCGGATCGTCTCCGATGTCCAGGCAGCCGCGTGTGCCGAGAGTCGTCTGGGTGCCGGGCGCGAGTTCGATTCCTTTCTGTACGTGAGCGTCGGCACGGGCATCTCATCGTCGTTCGTGCTCGACGGTCGTCCGTGGAGCGGCGCCGACGGGCGGGCGATCCTGCTCGGCGCACCGCTTGTCGAAGAGCAGTCGAGCGGCCCAGCCATCGCGCGCGCCGCCGGGACGCCCACAGCGCAAGAGGCATTCGCCGACCCGACTCACGCCCCGCACATTCGCGTAGCAGCAGACGCCTTAGGACGAGAGCTCGCTCGAGCAGTCCACCTCCTCGATCCGGGCGCCATCGTCCTCGGTGGTGGTCTCGGTCTCAACGCCACGTATCGCAAGCTGGTCGCCGAGGCCCTGGCCGCCTCGATCGATCCTACGTACGCGAACCTGCCGCCGGTCGTCCCGGCGCAATTCGGCGACCGGGCCGGGATCGTCGGTGCTGCCGAGTGCGCGGCCCAGGCACCCAGCTGACGGCCACCCCGCGCGTACCTGCGAACATCAGACCGTGAGCTTCTCCATCGGCATCGACGTCGGCGTCTCCAAGGTCAGCGGCGCGCGCGTGAACATCGACACGGGGCGCATCGTCGATCGACGCGTGATGGATACGCGCCCCAGCCGCGGTGCGGACGTGCTGCTGGGCGACGTCGTCGGGCTGTCGCGCGGCCTTGGTGCGGATGCGATGGGTATCGGCATCGCGCTGCCCGAACACGTCGGGGCGAAGAACACGATCGAGTCTGCGGAATTCTGGGACTGGCGCGAGTCGGACATGGAGACCGCCTTCGAGGAGATCAAGCCGGACTGGCGCTTCCTGACCGATGCGTACGCCGCTGGCGTCGGTGAGGCGAAGCTCGGCGCGGGACGCGAGCTCGAAACATTCCTCTACGTCCATGCCGGGCAGAACGTGTCGGCCGCGCTGATGCAGCGCAGCCGCCTGGCGCCCGACTCCACGACCGTCACCGCGGCACTCAACGATCAGGCACTCGAGGCAACTGCGAGTGGTATCGCGATCGCTCGCGAGGCCGACACGGTGACAGCGGCGCATGCGATCTCGGATCCCACGAAGGCAGCGATCGTTGCTGCTGCTGCGAGCGCGCTGGCGGCGGGGATCGTGGCCACCGGTATCCCTGTCGTGATCATGGGTGGCGGCGTCGGCCTCAACGACGCGTTCCGCGCGCTCGTCGTTGCGGAGGTTGGCAGCGGCGTCGAGCTCCTGCCCGCCGCACTTGGTGCTGACGCCACGCTGATCGGCGCTGCGCTCGCCGCGTTCTAGCGCAGCGCCGCGGCGATCACGTCCCAGCCTGTACCCGTGGGCTCTCCCGCGGCGGCAGCAAGCATTTCGCCGGACCGGCGCACGACCCGCGCCTGCACGTGGTCGGCGTTCGGCGCGTCGAGCGCCGTCAGGATCGCGCCGACGTCGCCGTAGACGGTGATCGTGCGCGCGAGAATCGGGGGCTGGGCAATCGATGAGGCCATGCCGCCGTCGATGAAGCGACGCACTGGTCGCCACTTGCGACCGAGGCACGGCACTTCGATCACTGCGGTAGCCGCGTCGTCACCCAGACCGAGTGGCGTCGCTGCAACGTCGAGTTCGCGCACCGCGCGCTCGATCCAGCGGTCGACCTGCGCCTGCTGATGCTGCTTGAAGGCGCACAGCACGAGCGTGCGCTCGGCAGGCAGACCGGCCGGCAACGCCATATCGTCGCCCAACAGCGACGTGCCGTTAAGCGTCGGAAACGGCATACCCCGATCCTACGCGGGCGCGAGCTTCCTTGCGTGCATGTGGATCAACTCGAGCGCGGTGCGCTCGGCGCCATCCGCACCCTTGATGGTGACGATCTCCGGACGCAGGTCCATGAGGGCGCGAATCGATGCCTCGGTGCGGCCGAGCGCGAACTCCTCGAGCACGTTGCCGAGAGAGAACAGGAACAGCAAGACCGCGCCTTCCCAAAAGGCCTGCACGGAATACGCGCCGGCAGCAGCGATCAGCATCAGGAGATCCACGTCGAGCGAGCCGTGGCGCAGCGAACCGATCGTGGTCCGCAGCGAGAACCAACCACCTGTGAAGAACGCCAGCGCCCAGATCGGCAACGCGGCGTCAAAGGAGAACCGTTCGACGATCACGCCGACGATCAGCAGCACCAGTGTGGTGGCGACGAAGCCAACCGCAATGCGATTCGGCGCATGTGCAAGCAGCGAAATCGTGTGCCCAATTCGACGCGGCGCGAAGGCAGTCGTCAGGCGCCTGCCCAGGGACTCCTGGCCCGCGAGACGGAGATACGGGCTCTCGAGGTGCAGGCGAAGGAGCTCTGGATTGAGCTGCTCGGCGTCGTACGTCACCTCCACGAGCTCGGCCGAGCGGCCGGGAGCAACGCCGATCACCTGCGGCACGAGCATCGCACGACGCTCGATGTCGGAGATGTCCACGGGGCGCAGCGCCCGGTCGGCGCTGAACAGCATGATCTCCGGCGCGGCCACGCAGCGAGGATACCGCGCACCTCGCTTCCGGCGATCGCGACCGCGGCGCCGACCCGGGGAGGTTGGGCCGGTACCGCGATCGCGTCGATCCGTTAGGCGGGGTCGATCTCGCGGAGGGTGCCGTTCTCCACGTGGTACACAAAGCCGCGAATCTTGTCGCGGTGCGGCACGAACGGGCTGTTCTTGATGCGCACGATCGACTGACGCACGTCAGCGTCGACGTCGGAGAAGGCCTCCGCGGCCCACTCGGGACGCGCACCCGTCTCCTGCTCGATGCCCTGACGGAAGTCGTCGTCCTTGAACGTGAGCATGCCGCAGTCCGTGTGATGGATCAGCACAATCTCGCTGGTGCCGAGCAGGCGCTGCGAGATGGCGAGCGAACGGATCGCGTCGGCCGTGGCGACGCCACCAGCGTTGCGGATCACGTGCACATCGCCCTCTTCGAGCCCCAGCACGCGGGCCGGATCGAGACGGGCGTCCATGCAGGCGAGCACCGCCGTCTTGCGGGCCGGCGGCATCGGCAGATCACCCTTGGTGAACTGCGCGGCGTAGGCCTTGTTGGCCTCAAGAAACTCGTCGGTGACGGACATTCGCATCCAACCTTTCATTCGATGTGCTAATGGCATTCATCAGAATGCCATATGAATGATCGCGGAGCAACGCGCGCACCCCAGATGGCATCAATCCGTCAGTTGCGAGCCAGGAAGAGCGGGCTCAAGCGAACGACGCGCGTTCGCCGAACGGCTACTCCTGATCAGGGGGCGTCGACGTACCGTCGACGCTGTGCGGCGCAGCGGACTCGACGCCCGCCTGCTTCGCGGCCTTCTCCTCGGCCTTGGCCTGCTTCTTCGCCGCGTGCTTCTCCTTCATGTCCGCCCGGGCGCTCACCAGCGAGTTACTGACAATCTGCTTGCCGCCACGCCACCCGAAGAACACGACGACCATGACCGTGGCGACGACGCACATCCAGGCCGTCAGGATCAGCTGCTGCGCGAGCGAGTACGAGGCGATCTGCGCCGGCGTGGCGACGCCGCTCAGCGCGATCGTCGTCAGACCCTGCGTCGCCCCCACACCACCCGGCGTCACCGCCGTCAACGTCGCGATCGAATTGGCGGCGTTGTTGAGGATGATGTTGCCAAGCGAGACCGGGATGCCGTACCCGCGCATGAACACCCCCGTCGTGGCGATCTGGCAGGCGTAGCCGATCGCCTGCGGCACGAACACGAGCAGAATCAGGGTCCGCGGCGTGCGCATGATCACCGCGCCCTGCTTGAGGTTGATCAGGCTGTGCTCGACTTTCTGCCGGAACATCTTGAAGAGCACCACAACGGCGATCACCACGGCGATCAGGATCACGGACAGCGCCGGCAGGTGATTCTGAACCCCACCCACAGCCTGGCTCAGCGCGCCAGAGATCGTGAAGAACAGATAGGCGTACGTGAGGATCCCCATGACGAAGAAGAAGATGTTGCTCACACCGAATCCGGAGGCCATGCCGGCCGCCGTCGCACCCGGGATGACCGCGAGAAACATGAACAGCATCACGAACGAGCCCATGCTCATCGGGAGCACGTTGTTGAGCGCGATGCCCACGACGTAGCACGTGATGATCTGCGCGACGGGAATCTTGTGTGCCTGCGGGTACGCCGACCGCCAGATCGCCACGTACGCGTACCCGATCACCACGAGATTGACCGTCTGCAGTGCGAGCCCGACCAGCAGATACTTGAGATCGATCTGACTCATCAGATCGATCACGCGGCGCAGCCAGCCAAAGGGGTTGACGCCCGCGAGACGCAGGATCCCCAGCGCGATGGCGATGATCAGCAGCCAGACCACGATGCGGACGACGCGCTGCGTCAGCGTCGCCGGGCGGAAGACGAACTCCTCGACCTCGCCGAGCTCGTGCTCTGCGGTCTTGAAATCCTTGGCGACGTGGCTCACGCAGCGGATCATGGCAGGCGCGCTCCTCCGGCGCACACGCCGCTACTCGGCGGTCTGCCGACCCGCCTTCGCCTGTTTGCCCGCAGCGCGCTTCTCCGCCAGCTCCGTACGGGCGCGCACCAGCGAGTTCGTGACGATCTCCCTACCGCCGGCCCAGCCGAAGAAGAACGTCACGCAGACGACCGCGAAGGCGCAGTTCCACGCGGTCAGGATCAGCTGCTGCGCAAGCGAGTACGCGGCGATCTGACTCGGCGGCGCGACACCGGACAGCGCGATGGTCGTCAGGCCCTGCGTGGCTCCGACACCACCCGGTGTGACGGCCGTCAACGTCGCGATCGAATTGGCTGCGTCGTTGAGCAGAATTGCGCGCAGCGATACCGGAATGCCGTAGCCGTGCATGAAGATCGCCACGGTGGCGATCTCGAAACAGAAGGCGATGGCACAGGGCAGGAAGACGCGCAGGAGAAAGACGCTCGGCGACTGCATGATCACTGCGCCCTGTTTGAGGTTCGCAGCGCCCTCGTGGATCTTCTGCCGCAACAGCTTGAACAGGACGATCACGAGGATCACCACACCCACCAGGATCAGCGCGAGCGCCGGGAGATGGTTGCGGATTCCGCCGATGGCCTCATTGATCGCACCCGAGACCGTGATGAAGAGGTACGAGTACGTGAAGGCGCTCGCCACCGCCCAGAAGATCTGCCCGACGCCATACCCCGCTGCGACACCCGCGGCCGTGGCTCCCGGCAGAATCGCGATGAACATGAAGATCATGGTGATCGTGCCGAGACTCATCGGCAGTACGCCGTTGAGCGCGATTGAGACGATGTAGCAGGTGGCGATCTGCATCACGGGGATGGCTTTCGACCCCGGGAACGCCGCCCGCCAGATCGCGACGTAGGCCAGCCCGACGAGCAGCAGGTTGCAGGTCTGCGTGAAGATGCCGGCGACGATGTACTGCGGTGGAATCTCCCCCATGGCGTGAAACACCGCCCGCAGCCAGTTCAGTGGGCTCACGCCGATCAGCTCGAGCACGACCAGGACCGCCAGCAGCCCACCGAGCCACATAGCGATCCGGAGCAGTCGTGCCCGCAGCGATACAGCCTCCGGCGGCATCAGGTCCACGTGATCTGCCGCAGGGACGCTCATCGACGGGATCATCGCACGCGGCCTACGCTACGGTAGAACCGTGATCGTCGTCGAGATCATCGTGCTGTTTGTGGCAGTGATCGTCGCGGCCCGATCGCGTCCGCCGAAGCGCCACGTAGCACCACGCGTCATGTCGCTGCTGGCCGGTATCACGCTCGTCGCGTTCGGCGTGGCGATGAGCGCAATCGTCGTGGTTTCGTCAGAACGCATCTTCGCGCTGGCACTGTTCGTTGCGGGTGTGACGGCCTCCGTCTTCCTCTATCTGGCACGCGGCTGGGCCGACGATGACGAGGACGACGACGACGGAGAGCCACCGGTCGAGCCCACCGGCGACGATGGCGAACATCGACGGTTTCAGCGCAAGGCGCGGGCGCCAAAGACGCCCACGCCGCGCTGAGCCGAAGGCCTAGAGCAGGCCGTCGGGGAAGTAGATCGCGAGCTCGCGCTCGGCCGACTCCACGGAGTCGGAGCCGTGAATGATGTTCTCGGCCAGCTCGAGGGCCAAGTCGCCACGGATCGTGCCGGGGGCGGAATCGAGCGGATTGGTCTTGCCCATCATGTCGCGCACCGTGGCGACTGCGCCGTTGCCCTCGAGGGCCAGCGCCACGATCGGGCCGGACGTGATGAAGTCGACGAGCTCGCCGAAGAACGGGCGCTCCGCGTGCTCGGCGTAGTGCGTCTCGGCCGTCGCGCGGTCGAGCTGCAGCAGGCGCATGCCGCGGAAGTTGAAGCCACGGCGCTCGAAGCGACCGATGATCTCACTCATCAGATTGCGGCGGACGGCGTCGGGCTTGAGCAGGACGAGCGTGGTCTCCATGGTTCCCCTGGTGCGTTCGTAGTCGGGCGCCAGCCGTGCCGGCGTGCAGGAATCATGACTGCGGGTGGCATCACGGGGCGCAGGTCGCCCGGTACGATCCGCCCTGTGAGGAGTCGGCCCAGTGTCTTGATCTTCGCCCTGCTGATTCTCGCGGGGATGATCGCCTTGGCCTACGTGCTCGGCTACACGTTCGGTCGCCTGCTGGTCTAGCGGGCCAGCTCCTCGAGCAACGTCAGCGAGCCGCAGATCACGACGGCGCCGGCAGCACCAGCACGGAAGCGTGCCCGCGCGAGGGCATCCTCGGGATTCGGTACGACTTCTGCTTCGATGTCGTGGGCCGCGCAGGCCGCCACAAGGCGATCGGCCGACAAGGCGCGGTCCGAGTCGGTGGCCGTGGCCACGACGGCATCGAACGAGCCGGCCAACGCGGCCAGCACACCATCGACGTCTTTGTCGGCCAGCAGGGCGATCACGCCGATCACCGGCTTGGCACCGCGTGCCGCGAGCTCGAGCTCGCCCGCCAGCACGCGCGCGCCGTCCGGATTGTGGGCGGCATCGCGGATCACGAGCGGGTACCGCGCCACAACCTCGAGGCGGCCGGGTACGACGACCTTCGCGATCGCCTCCATTGCCGTGCGCGCGTTGAACTCCTCACCGACGAGCGCCGCGGACGCGCCCAGCGCCAGCATCGCGTTGCCACGCTGGAAGCTGCCGGCTGCCACAAGATCGGGCAGCTCATCGTCGAGCTGCCCGGGTGCCACGAGCAGGGCGCGGGCCACGTTGTGCTCGGCGGCGAGGCGCTCGACGGTCGGGCGGATCTCGTCGTCCATGCCACCGGCCACCAAGACGGCACCGGGGCGCAACACGGCGAGCTTCTCCGCCGCGATCAACTCGCGCGTGTCGCCGAGGTGTTCCGTGTGCTCCAACGCCACGCCCGTCAGGACCACCACAGGCGCGCCGAGAACATTGGTGGCGTCCAGCCGGCCACCGAGGCCGGCCTCGATCGCGGCAACCTCGACGCCTGCGTCGCGCAGGGCGACGAACGCGCCGGCAGTGAGTACCTCGAACTGGGTGCAGGCTCCCCCGCGCTCGGCGTCAACCTCGACCGCTGCGGCCTCGGCGACCTCGATTGCGTCGGCAAAGGCCGAGGCATCGATCGGGGCCGGCAGTCGCCGCGGATCGGCGATCAGCACGCGCTCGTTCCAGCCGTTGATATGCGGCGAGAGGTAGGCGCCGGTCTTTGCCCCCTGAGCGGCGAGTGCCGCGGCGATAAAGCGCGTCGTCGACGACTTCCCGTTGGTCCCCACGACATGGATCGCGTGGAAGGAGCGCTGCGGGTTGTCAAGGTGCTCGAGGATCGCGGTGATGCGCTCGAGCCCGAGCTCCATCCCGAACATCGTGCGGGTCTGAAGGATCTCGCCGGCGCGATCCATCAGGCTCAGCCCGCGTCGAGCGCGACCAGCTGCGCCTCAAGCTCGGCGGCATCCCGCGTAAAGCGCTCGACGCGCTCGCGCTCCTCCGCAACGACCTCTTCCGGGGCGCGCTCGACGAACTTGGCGTTGCCCAGCTTCGACTCGGCCTTCTTCGCCTCGGCGCGGGCCTCTTCGAGGCGCTTGGCGAGGCGATCGCGCAGTTTGCCGGCAAGCCCGTCACCCTGAATGTGCAGCGTGGCGGTACCCGCCGGTAGCGGGACTGCAGGCCCATCAGCGGCAGTGTCGACCAGCTCGATGGCACCCAACGCGGCGAGCAGCGGCGCTTCGGCACGCACGGCGTCGGCGTCGCCAGACAGCGTGGCGGTCAGGGGCGCCTTCGGTCCGAGGTCGGCGTCCTGGCGCAGGCGTCGCAGACCGGTGATGGCCTCGATGATCGCGCCAACCGTCGCCGCCGCAGCGGAATCGCGCGGAATGCCGTCCGTCGTCGGGAAGGCGGCAACGGCGAGGAGCCCCTCACGCTGCGGCAGGAATGACCACAGCTCTTCCGTCACGAAGGGGCACATCGGGTGCAGCAAACCGAGCGTGCGCTCGATCACGAGCAGTGCCGTCTCGGACGCCGCGCGCTTGGAGGCTGCGTCGTCGCCGTAGAGGCGCGCTTTGATCGCCTCGAGGTACCAGTCACAGAACTCGTTCCAGATGAAGGAGTAGAGGGTCTTGGTGGCCGCCGAGAACTGGAACTCCTCGTACTGGCCGGTCACCTCGTCGATCGTGGCCGCCAGGCGGTCGAGGATCCAGCGATCAGCCGACAGGAGACCATTCGCCGCGGGGAGCGCCTCAGCATCCGCATTGAGCAGCACGAGGCGCGTGGCGTTGAACAGCTTGTTGGCGAGCCCGCGACCCTCGTCGATCATGCCCTCGGCGAACCGCACGTCCTGCGTGGAGCACATCTTGAGCAGGCCGTAGCGCGTGGCGTCGGCACCGTACTGGTCGATCAGGTCGAGCGGATCGACGCCCGTGCCGAGCGACTTCGACATGCGCCGGCCGTCGGCCGCCTGGATCGTGGAGTTGATGTAGACGTCGGTGAAGGGAATCCCACCGGCAAAGGCGATGCCGGTCATGATCATTCGCGCCACCCAGAGGTTGATGATGTCGCGGCCGGTGACGAGGACGTCACCCGGATACCACTTCGCGAGCTCGGGCGTCTGCTCGGGCCAGCCGAGCGTCGCGTAGGGCCACAACGCCGACGAGAACCAGGTGTCGAGCACGTCGGTCGACTGCTCCCAGCCCTCGCCCTCGGGGCGCTCGACCTGCACGACGTACGAGCCGTCGGGCGCGAACCAGACGGGCAGACGGTGGCCCCACCAGAGCTGGCGCGAGACGCACCAGGGGCGGATCGCCTCCATCCAGTCGAGGTAGATCTTCTCCATGCGCTCCGGGTGGAAGCGCACCTCCTTCGACTTGACGACATCGATCGCCGGCTTGGCGAGCTCGTCCATGCGGCAGAACCATTGGAGCGAGATGAGCGGCTCGATGCGGGCACCGGACCGCTGGCAGAAGCCGACGGAGTGCCGGTACGGGATCTCCTCGCGCAATTCGCCGCTGGCACGCAGATGCTCGACGGCGCGCTCGTGGCCCTCTTCCGCAGTGAGACCCTCCCACTCGGGCATCAGGCCGGTCATCTTGCCGTCAAGGCCGATCGCCGACAGCGCCTCGAGCCCATGGTCGCGGCCGACTTCGAAGTCGACGGGGTCGTGGCCCGGTGTGATCTTCAGCGCGCCGGTGCCGAACTCGATCTCGACGCGCTCGTCGGCGATGATCGGGATGCGGCGGTGGACCATCGGCACGATCGCCTGCTTGCCGATCATGGCGGCGTAGCGCGGATCCTCGGGGTGCACTGCGATCGCAACGTCGGCCAGAATCGTGGCCGGCCGCACCGTGGCAATCACAATCTCGCCGCCACCCTCGACCGCGTACGCAACCTCGTAGAGGACGTCATCCACATCCTTGTGCTCGACCTCGAGGTCCGAGATCGCCGTGGCCAGCGGCACGCTCCAGTTGACGAGGTAGTTGTCGCGATAGATGTAGCCGCGCTCGTGCAGCTCGACGAAGACCTGCTGCACGGCGGGCGCGTAGCGATCATCCATGGTGAAGCGCTCGCGGGAGTAGTCCATCGACGTGCCGAGGCGCTTGTACTGCTCGATGATCGTGGAGCCGGTCGACTCCTTCCACTCCCAGACACGCTCGACGAAGGCCTCGCGGCCGAGGTCGTGCCGCGTGATGCCGTCGGCGGCGAGCTGGCGCTCGACGACCATCTGCGTGGCGATGCCGGCGTGGTCGGTGCCCGGCTGCCAGAGGACGTTGCGGCCCTGCATGCGGCGCCAGCGGATCAGCAGATCCTGCACGGAACCGTTGAGGGCGTGGCCCATGTGCAGCGAGCCCGTCACGTTGGGGGGCGGCAACTGGATGCAGTACGGCTTGCCCGGAGCCTCGGGGTTGGCCGTGAACAGGTCGGCCTGCTGCCACGCGGCGAAGATCCGCCCCTCGACCTCAGGGGCCTCGTAGCGGGTGCGTTCTTCGAGTTCTGCGCGGCGGTCCATTGAGGGCGCAGTGTACCGAGGCGGTGAGAAACGCTCTTCAGGCCTAGCCCACAACCACACGTCGCGGTAGGCTGACTGCATGATCAAGATCCGCCTCGCGCTCCCCCTGCTGGCGCTCTCCGTGCTCGCCCTCGTCCTTGCCGGCTGCGGCGGCGGAGCCTCCACGACGCCGGGTGGCGGTGACGGCAACGCACCCACCGCGTCCGCGAAGGTCGTCGACGGCGGCATTCTCCGCATCGGCTACACCGATCCGCCCGACGGCATCAGCCCGTTCGTCGGATCGAATCAGGTCTCGTACATCATCTTCCAGGAGATGTACCCAGCGCTCGTCCAGTACGACGAGAACTACCAGTTGACGGGCGACTGGGCCGAATCGTGGACGGTCTCCGATGACAACCGCACCTACACGTTCTCGTTGCGCCCCGGCAAGTGGTCGGATGGCCAGCCGCTGACCGCAGCCGATGCCGTGTGGACGTTCGAGACCGTGCAGAAGTTCGGGAAGGGCGCCACCGGCCTGATGGCCGCCTACATCGCGGGCGTGCAGTCCGTCAAGGCGATCGATGATCTCACGCTCGAGGTGACGTTCGCCAAGCCGAAGGCGACCGCGCTGTCGAACCTGCAGCCGTTCTACATCCTGCCGAAGCACGTCTTCGAGCAGCACGTCGGCAACAACGGCAAAGAGCTCCTGACTTGGGACATGAAGGCCGAGGGAACCCTGGTCGGTGGCGGTCCCTTCACCGTCAAGCAGTACGACGAGAAGGGCACCACCCTGCTCGAGCGCAACCCCGGGTACTACGGCCCCAAGCCGCACCTCGATGCCGTCGGCATGACCGTCTACCAGAATCCCGATGCCATGGTCAGTGCGTTCAAGGCCGGTGAGATCGACGCCATGGACAAGGTGCCGGTCACGCTCGTCGATCAGGTCAAGGCGATGCCGGATGTGCAGGTCGTCGAGGGCCTCGTGCCCGACGTCGTGAACATCGGCTTCAACTCGAATCCCAAGAAGACGAAGCACCGCGAGTTGCTGGACCCGCAGGTGAAGCTGGCGATGGCGCACGCCGTCAATCGCGAGAAGATCATCGCGACGGTCTACAACGGGTACGCCGAGCCCGCAGCGAGCATCCTCACGCCGATCGCCGGCGAGTACCTTGACAAGACGATCACGCCCGAGACGTACGACCTCTCGCTCGCCAACAAGCTCCTCGACGACGCCGGGTACCCGAAGGGCGCCGACGGCATCCGCCTTACGCCTAGCGGCGATCGCATGAGCTACGACGTGATCCTGCCGAGCGACATCCAGGGGCAGCAGCGCAAGTTCGAGATCGTGCAGGGCGACTGGCAGAAGATCGGCATCGAGGTAACGGGCAAGCCGATGGACGGCTCAGCCGCCTGGGACGAGATGATGGCGCCGGACGGCAAGTACCTGAATTTCGACATCCACATGTGGTCGTGGATCGGCTACATCGACCCGGACTTCATGCTGACGACGGTGATGTGCAACCAGTACGGCAACTGGTCGGATACGGGGTACTGCAATCCGGAGTACGACGCGCTCTACGCCCAGCAGGCGACCGAGATGGATCCGGTCAAGCGGCAGGCGATCGTGCACGAGATGCAACAGATCCTCTACCGCGACCACCCGTACATCTTCATCGCGCAGTCCGAGTTCATCCGCGCCTACAAGGGCGCATGGGGCGGCATCACCCCGCCGTACCTCGTGTACGTCTCGAAGCTCCCGTGGGACACGATCGGCCACACCGGCTGAGCACCCGTGGGCGGCGCTGAGGGCTAGGCGGGCGGTCCGGCGACCTTGACGCGCACGCGCGACATCGGCGGATCGGTGTACGCCAGCGGCACCTCATCCACACGGATCACCTCGAGGAGTTCGACGGCCGCACCGGCGCGGCGGGCACGTTCGGCGGCATCGGCCCGCACGGCTTCTATGCCGGCCGCACGATCGGCTCCCAGATCGAGCACATGCTCGGCGTCGCCACTCACCAGACCGACGGCGGCACCGATCGCGTTCGCCACGTCGTAGTCGGCAGGGCGCAGGACCTCGGAGCACCCGGGAATCTGATCGGGCAGTACCGCGCTGCCCCCGCCCACCGCGATCAGCGGCGTGTCTCCCGCAACGAGCTTCATGCGGTCGACGGCATCGGCCACCATTGCGTCGGCGGCCGCGAGCACCTCCGGTCGTGGCGCTCCTGCCAGGGCGGGATCACCCATCGTCGCGCGCCCCGCAGCGACCGCGAGGTCCGACAGGGTCTCGACAGCACCGCCGAAGATGCGCGCGTCGTTGGCGATGCGGTACCCCACGCTCTCCGGCCCGAGCGAGCCGTTCGAATGCACGATCGTGCCACCGCCAATCGCCACGGAGACGACGTCGGGCATGCGGAAATTCGTCTGCACTCCGCCAAGCTCCACGCCGAAGGCCGACTCGCGCGGAAAGCCACCACTGATCGCGCCAACGTCGGTGCTGGTGCCACCCACGTCGATGACCAGCGCGTCGGTCAGGCCCGTCAACACGCCGGCGCCACGAATCGAATTGGACGCGCCGCCGCCAATCGTCAGCACCGGCAGTTCGCGTGCCTGCTCGATCGACATCAGCGTGCCGTCGTTCTGCGTGAGGAATGGCGTAGCCGCAAGGCCGCAGCCGGCGAGCGCCTGCTCGAAGCCGTCGATCACGCGACGCGCCACGCCGCCGAGCGCACCATTGAGAATCGCAGCGTTCTCGCGCTCCAGGAGGCCCACTCCACCGACCAGGTGCCCCAGCGAGATGCCGACGTCGTCGCCGAGCTCGGCGCGCACAAGCGCCGCTGCCTCGAGCTCCTGCGAGGGATCCTGCATCGAGAAAATGCCCGCGATCGCCACGGCATCCACCGGACCACAGGCCGCGAGCACACGTCGGATCTCGTCAGGGTCAAGCGCGTGCGTCCGTCCGTCGATCTCCACGCCGCCTGCCACGATCGCGCCCCCGCCGTCGATCGCCGCGCGCAGGTCGGCAGGCCAGTCGGCGAAGAGCGGCACGGACAGCGTCGCCGGTGCGGCGAGTCGCAGCACCGCGACGCGGCCGAGCTCGCGGCGGCGCAGGATGGCGTTCAACGCGTGGGTGGTGCCGAGCGCGGCCATACCCACCGAGCTGCGATCGTCGGGCGCGACCGCGGCCAGCGCCGTCGCGATGCCGTCGAGCGGGTCGGCGGTCGTCGGCGTCTTGCAGCGGGCGAGCAATGCGTTGTCAGGGCCGAGCAGCACGGCGTCGGTGTTGGTGCCGCCGACGTCGATCCCGATGCGCAGATCGCTCATCGTGCGAGCTCCTCGACCGGTCGCCACGGGCCGGGATAGCCGAAGCGCTCGGGCCCGGCGACTTCGAGGCCGCGCTGCGTGCGCCAGATCGGCGCGCACGGGATGCCGACGATCGCGACGCGCTGCCCGTAGCGAACGCGTTCGGTCGGTACAGCCCGGCCGGTACCGGCATCGAGAATCGTGATCAGGTCGGGCGTCGACGCGAGCACGCGGTCGCCCTCCGTCGCGATCAGGTTCTCGTTCTGCACCTGAATCGTGAGCGAGCGCCCCGCATCGTCGCCGGTCCCCTCGAGCCGCACCACGCCGCGAGCGAAACCGTCGGTCGTCAGGCGCTCAACATCCACGACTTTGCCCGTGGCAAGGCGGACACCAGCCGTGGCTTCGAGCACACCGTCGACACCGCCCTCCTCAAGCGCTGTGCCGATGGCAAGCGCCAGCGACACGCTGCCATGGATCGTCGCGGCGCGTACGGTCGCACCGTCCATCGGGTGATCGGCGCCAGCGCAGACACCGCCCGACTCGATCACACACTGGCGCGCCGCCACCTCGAGGCCGTGCGCATCGTCGGGCGTCACCGTGACGACGCGACCACGCTCGTCGGCGAAAAAGCCCGGCGAGGGCGGCACGTTCATCAGATGCATGGAGCACATGTCACCTTCGGGGAATGCTCGGCCCATGCCGTCGGCATCCACCATCGGCAACCCGAGCCGCGCGCACCAGGAGACCAACTGCACCCCGTTTCCCCCACCGATCTCCGACGGCATGAGCGCATCGACCTTGCGACCAAACCACGCCTCGGCTGCCTCGCACAGCAGCCGGCCTTCGTCCCCCGAGTCGAACTTCTCGATGCAGACCGTTGGCGCGCCCCAGCCACCGACGGGGAGCACCAGTGCATCGTCCGGCAGATCTGTAGCGGCGATCACTGGCACAGCGCCACATTCGGCCAGTGCCTCGCGCGCGATGAGCGTCGGCACGTAGATGTCGCCACCGCCACCCGTGCCGAGAATTGCACAGCCCTCGGCGTAGAGCGAGATGACGTCAAGGTCCAACTGCACCGTTCGATTCTCGCACAGCCGCGGCGGCGCTGATCACTCGACCAGTACACACCTCCTGACCAAGCGGTTAGACTGCGCAGCACCCTGAGGAGGGTTCCATGGAGAGGGAGGGTTCGATGCGCAAGATCATCATCGGAGCAGTGCTACTGCTCACAATGGCCGTGCTGGCTGCGTGTGGCGGCGGCGCGTCCACAACCCCAGGCGGTGGCGGAGGCGGCAACACTGCGGCGACCGGCGACACACCCGTGAAGGAAGGCGGCATCTTCCGCATGGGTACGACGTCGTACCCCGACTCGATCAACCCCTTCGTGGGCTTCTCGGCACTGTCCTACATCCTCTGGACCGAGACCTACCCCACGCTCGTCCAGTACGACGCCGACTACAAGATCACCGGCGACTGGGCCGACTCATGGGAGACCTCGGCCGATGGCAAGGTCTGGACGTTCAAGCTCGCCCCGGGCGCCACGTGGTCCGACGGCAAGCCGATGACGGCGGCCGACGCGGCCTTCACGGGCAACCTGATCATCAAGTACTCCGATGGCCCCGCTGCCATGCTCGCGCCGTTCCTTGCGCATGCCACGAAGCTCGAGGCACCGGACGACACGACGGTCGTGATCACCTACGACAAGGCCGCCTCCAATGTGCTGCCGCAGCTGCAGCAGTTCTTCATCCTCCCGCAGCACATCGTCGAGCCGATCGTCGGCGACAAGGGCAAGGGCCTCAAGAAGTGGGATCCCACCGGCGACGGCCCACAGGTTGGCGGCGGCTCGTTCTTCATCGACAAGTTCGAAAAGAAGGGCACCACGATCCTCAAGAAGAACCCGGGCTATTACCGCACCGCGCCGCACGTCGACGCGATCGGCATCACCGTGTACCAGAACGCCGACGCCATGCTGGCAGCGCTCAAGGGTGGTCAGCTCGACTCGGCCGATACGGTGCCGCCGACGCTCGCCAAACAGTGGTCAGCTGATCCCAAGTTCACGCTCCAGATTGGCGACTCGTCGTTCCTCTACGACATCCCGATCAACTCCAACAAGAACAAGAAGAACCACAAGGAACTGCTCGACCCCAAGGTCAAGCAGGCGCTCAACGTGGCCGTCGACCGTCAGCAGATCATCGACACGGTGCTCGCCGGCTACGGCGTGCCGTCGGCGACGCTGCTCACGCCCCTCTCGGCGCCGTACATGAACACGGACATCAAGCCGCCGGCGTACGACATCGCCGCTGCCAACAAGATGCTCGACGACGCCGGGTACAAGCGTGGCGCCGACGGCATCCGCGTCGGTCCCGACGGGTCCAAGTTCGAGTGGGAGGTCATCACCCCCGAGAACGTCGAGGGCATCGACCGCCTCTTCGAGATCCTCAAGACCTCGTGGGCCGAGCTCGGCATCACGATCACGTCGAAGAAGCTCGACTCCACCGCCGCCTTCGAGGCGATCGGTGCGCCGGACTGGAAGTACGAGGACTTCGACATGGCGATCTGGGACTGGGTCGGCTACATCGATCCGGACTTCATGCTCTCCGTCGTCCTGTGCAACCAGCTTGGTGGCTGGAGCGACACGGGCTACTGCAACCCGGCGTACGACAAGCTCTACGCGGAGCAGGGCGTGACGCTCGACGCTGCCAAGCGCAAGGACATCGTCTGGCAGATGCAGGACACCCTCAACACGGATCTCCCCTACCTCTGGGTCGCCCAGAAGCAGTCGATTGCGGCCTACTCCAAGAACTGGGGCGGGCTCAGCGAGCCCTTCCTGATCGGCCTGTCCAAGATCCCGTGGGACATCATCCACCAGAACGGCTGATGACGACCAGCCTGCCCGCATTCAAGGATCGTTAGATGCGGGCAGGCTGGTCGTACGTCGGGCGACGCGCGTTGTTCGCGCTGATCACGATCTTCGTCGCGATCAGCCTCAACTTCGTACTGTTCCGCCTCGCCCCGGGTGACCGCACGTCGGCCCTGCGCTGCCAGGGCTGCACCGAGGAGTTCAAGCAGAACCTCAAGAAGGAGTACGGGCTCGACAAGTCGATTCCCGAGCAGTACGTCATCTACCTGGAGCAGACGGCGAAGGGCGATCTCGGGCGGTCGTTCGTCACCGAGCAGCCGGTCATCGACGAGCTCTGGCAGCCGATCAAGAACACCGTGCCGATGATCCTGCTCGGCACGATCCTCTCGATCATGCTCGGCATCACCACGGGTGTCTTAGCCGCGTGGAGACGCGGGACGCTGTCGGACAAGGGCGTGGTCTGGGGCGGGCTCCTCTTCTACAGCCTGCCGACCCAATGGCTTGCGTTGATGCTAATCCTTTATCTCGCCGGGCCGCTGCACCTGCCGACGAGCGACATCGCCGATCCCTACCTCGCGTACAACAACCCCGGCACGTGGAACGAACTCGTCGACCGCTTCAAGCACATGATCCTGCCCGCCGCGACCATCGGACTCGTGCTGTTCGGCGAATACACGCTGATCGTGCGCTCCTCCATGCTCGAGGCGCTCGGCGAGGACTACATCCTCACGGCGCGAGCGAAGGGCCTGTCCAACTGGGAGATCGTGCGCAAGCACGCCTTGCGCAACTCGATGCTGCCGATCGTCACGCTGATCTTCCTCTCGCTGGGCTTCATCCTCGGCGGCGCGATCCTGATCGAGACGGTCTTCAACTATCCCGGCATCGGCCTGCAGATATACGAGAGCGTCGGCAACCGCGACTACCCGGTGCTGCAGGGCGCCTTCCTACTGCTGACGCTGATGGTGATCATCATGAACTTCATCGCCGACCTCCTCTACTTCAAACTCGACCCGCGGGTGACCGAGTGAGCTTCGTCGACCCACCCCAAGCCGCCTTGCCCGACGTCGTGCGCCCGCCCTCGCGCCTGCGCGCCACGCTGTCGTTTCTGCGCCACCACCCGCAGGCCGTCGTCGGCGCGATCATCCTGCTGGCGTTCGTGTTCATCGCCATCTTTGGGCCGTACCTCGCACCCTACGGCGAGCGCCAGCAGGTCGGTCCGATCTTCGGTACGCCATCGGGCGCGCATCCGCTAGGCCTCGACGACGGCGGCATCGACATGCTGTCGCTCCTCATCTACGGCGCGCGCGTCACCCTGATCGTCGGCTTCGCCGGCGCGGTCGTCGCCATGCTCGTGGGCGGCACGATCGGCATCGTCGCGGGCTACTTCGGCGGCAAGGTCGACAACGCGCTGATGCGCGTCACCGACTACTTCCTCGTCATCCCCGACCTCGTGCTGATGATCGTGATCGCGTCGATCTGGGGCCGCAGTCTCCGCAACATCATCCTGATCATCGGGCTGATCTACTGGACCTTCATGGCGCGGCTCATCCGCTCGCAGGTGAAGGTCGTGCGCGAGCGCGCGTACGTGAAGCGCGCCCAGGCGCTCGGTGCCTCGCACACGCGGATCATCTTCAAGCACGTGATCCCGCAGATCATGCCGCTGCTGCTTGCGCAGACGGTGCTCATGGTCGCCCTCGCGATCTTCCTCGAGACGGCGATCTCGTTCCTCGGCCTCGGCGACCCGAGCGTGACGAGCTGGGGCAAGATGATCGAGAACGCGTTCTCGCGCAGCGCGATCTCGTACGGCGCCTGGTGGGCGATCGTGCCGCCGGGTATCGCCGTTGCCCTCGTGATTATGGCCTTCAACATGCTCGGGACCGCCGTCGAGGATTCGCTTAACCCACGCCTCAAGGTGAGCCACCTCTCCCGCCGACACTTTCGTCTGCGCCCCTTGCCCGACAAGGAGGATCGCTCGTGAGCGTGCTCGCGGTCGAAGACCTCCACGTCTGGTTCGAGCTGCCGGACGACAAGGAGCTGCACGCCGTGCAGGGCATCTCGTTCGGACTCGAACGCGGCGAGCGCATGGGCCTCGTGGGCGAGTCCGGGTGCGGCAAGACCACGGCGATCCTCGCGATGATGGGGCTCCTGCCGCCGAACGCCAGCGCGGCCGGCCGCATCCTGCTCGACGGCGAGGACATCCTCGCGGGCGGAGACGCGACGATGCGCCTGCACCGCTGGAACGACATCGCGATGGTGTTCCAAGGCGCGATGAACGCGTTCGACCCGGTCAAGACCATCGGCTCGCAGATCCAGGAGCCGATCGAGACCGCCGGCCTCGCCAAGGGCAAGGCCGCGCGCGCCCGCACAGCCGAGTTGCTGGAATTGGTTGGCATCAGCGGCGAGCGTCAGGATCGCTTCCCCCACGAGTTCTCGGGCGGCATGCGTCAGCGCGCCGCGATCGCCATGGCACTGGCCTGTCAGCCCAAGGTGCTGCTCGCCGACGAACCCACCACCGCACTCGACGTGATGGTGCAGGCCCAGATCCTCGAGCTCCTCGTGCGGCTCACCGACGAACTCGGTCTCGCGATGATCATGGTCACGCACGACCTGCCGCTGGTCTCGCAGATCTGCCAGCGCGCAGCCGTCATGTACGCCGGGCACATCACCGAGCTCGGCACGACGAACGAGCTGTACCACCACCCGCTGCACCCGTACACGCGCATGCTGTTCGGCGCCACACCCGATCTGCTGGCCGAGCGCGATGTCGTCTCGATCCCCGGTTCCCCCCCGCGCCTCGACGAACCGATTGCAGGCTGCCCGTTCCGGCCCCGCTGCGATTCGGCGATCGACGCCTGTGCCCTGGCGTATCCCCCCACCCGCACAGCCGAGCCAGGCCACAGCGGCTCGTGCTTCGTCGAGGTCAGCGCATGAGCGAGACGCTGCTCACGATCCAGGACCTGGTCGTCCAGTACCGCCAGGGACGCAAGAAGGTCGTCAAGGCCGTTGACGGCGTCTCGCTGACGGTCGCGGCCGGTGAGTTCGTGGCACTCGTGGGCGAATCCGGCTGCGGCAAGACGACGACGGCGCAGACCGCGATGCGCATGGTGCCGGCGACGAGCGGCACGATCACCTACCGCGATCGCGACATCACCAACGCCACGCAACGCGAGATGCGCCCGATCCGGCGCGAGCTGCAGATCATCTTCCAGGATCCGTACGAGTCGCTGGATCCGCGCTTCCGCGTGAAGGACATCGTCGCCGAGCCGCTCGAGATCCACGGTCTCGACAACCGCGACGAGCGCGTTCGCGCCGCCATGGAGCGTGCGGGCCTGACTCCCGCCGACCTGTACCTCGAGCGCTACCCCCACGAACTGTCGGGCGGGCAGCGCCAGCGTGTCTCGATCGCGGCCGCACTCGCCCTCGAGCCCACGATGCTACTGGCCGACGAGCCGGTCTCCATGCTCGACGTCTCGGTACGCGCCGGCATCCTCGGACTGCTCGACGAACTGCGCTCCAGCGGCCTGGGCATCCTGATGATCACGCATGACCTCTCCACCGCTGCCCACTACGCCGACCGTATCTGCGTGATGTACCTGGGCCGCATCGTCGAAGAGGGCCCAGCCCACGAGGTCATCCGCAATCCGCAGCACCCGTATACGAAGGCCCTGGTCTCGGTCGTCCCCCAGCCTGATCCCGAGCAGTCGATGCAGCCCGAGATCCTGCAGGGCGAGACGCCGAACCCCGCCGACGTACCCACCGGCTGCCGCTTCCACCCGCGCTGCCCGGTCGCCACAGCGGCCTGTTCGTCCGAGGACCCACAGCTGCGGCCCGCAGGCGGCGACGGCCACCGCGCCGCCTGCATCCTCGTCTGAAACTCGGCACAGTCCGGCACAGCCGTGTGGGGACGCGGTTCGTAGACTGCGATCTGTGCCTGCCGACCCACATCAGCTGCTGCGCGAGGTCTTCGGGCACGACGACTTCCGCCCCGGCCAGGAGCAGGCGGTGCAGGCCGTGCTCGACGGGCGCGATGCATTGGTGGTGATGCCCACGGGCTCGGGCAAGTCGCTTTGCTATCAGCTGCCCGCGCTCGGCGCCCTGCGCCTCACGATCGTGGTCTCGCCCCTACTCGCCCTGATGCGCGACCAGATCGAGGCGCTGCGCAAGCTCGGACGCACCGATGTCGCTGCGCTCTCGAGCGATACCAGCAGCGAGGACGTCGAGGCGATCCTGCAGTCGCTGCGCGGCAATGGCGGCAACCTGCTCGACGCCGGCCCCGCCGTACGCCTGCTCTACGTGGCGCCCGAGCGTTTCGCCAACGCCCGCTTCGCCGCAGCGCTTGCCGAGGCGCGTGTGGATCTCCTCGTCGTCGACGAGGCGCACTGTCTGTCTGAGTGGGGCCACGACTTCCGACCCGACTACGGACGCCTCGCGCAGGTGCGCGAGCAGATCCGGCCCACTGCGGTGATGGCGCTGACGGCCACGGCCACGACCGCCACGGGCATCGACATCATCCGTCGCCTCGCCATGCAGGATCCCGTCGAGGTGCACACCGGCTTCGACCGCCCGAACCTCACGTTCGATGCGATCGAGGCCAGCGGTAAGGCACGCCGTCTGCAATTGCTTGAGGACGGCATGCGCGACGCCGCGATGCGACCTGCGATCGTCTACGTGCGCACGCGCAAAGACAGCGAGATGGTGGCCGAAGAACTTGCCGCCGTCGGCCTGCCGGCACAGGCATACCACGCAGGACTCGAGCGCAGCGAGCGCCAGCGCCGCCAGGACCGCTTTATGGAGTCGGACGACGGCATCATCGTGGCCACGACCGCCTTCGGCATGGGTGTCGATAAGGCCGACATCCGCCAGGTCTGGCACTGGGGTCTGCCCCAATCGCTTGAGGCGTACTCGCAGGAGTCGGGCCGTGCCGGCCGCGACGGGCTGCCGTCACGGTGTGTCCTGCTGCATTCCAGTGGCGACCGTGGCGTGCTCGGGGCACTCATCCGCCGCGCGCACTTCGGCGCCGACGAGGTCAACCGTGTACTCGCAGCGCTCGCCCACCTCGCCGATCAGGACACCGGCGAGTTCTCTGCCAACCCGAGCGAGCTCGCGCGCATGCTCGACGCCTTCGAAGACGACGCCCGCGCCTGGCTGGCCTCGGCCGAGGCCGTCGGGGCCGCCGAGCTGTTCCCCGGCTCGAGCCAGCTGTGGCGTGGCCGCATCAAGCTGCGCAGACTGGGTGCCGACCGTGCCGAAGAGGTGCGCCTGCGTGCCCGCAAGATCGATGGCGGCCGGTGGGATCGCCTCGACTCGGCGCAGGCCTTCGCCGCGGGCGATTCCTGCCGTCGCCTGACGTTGCTGCGCTACTTCGGCGACCAGCAGGAGCCGATTGCCGACGGCCGCTGCTGCGACATCTGCAGCCCGATCGAGATCCTGGCCGAGACCGCCGCGACGCGCACGCGTTCCAAGCGCAAGTCGGCTGCCCCACCGATCCCCGACGACGTCCCCGAGGATCTCCTGATCGCTCTCAAGGCCTGGCGCAGCGCGGCCGCCAAGGAGGCGGGCGTCCCGGCCTATGTGATCGGCAAGGACACCACGCTGCACGCGATCGCGGCGACGCGCCCGACCACGCCCGATGCCCTAAGCCTGCTCCCCGGGGTTGGCCCGGCGTTCCTCGAGCGGCACGCCGATGCGGTCCTCAGCGTGCTGGCCGGGCACGACGACCCAATCGCCGCGTAGTCCGGCGCGCTTCGTCGCGGACATCCTTCCCGTGATGGGGGGTTTTCCTCACATAGGTGACACCGAATGCCCAATTCAATTGCGTATTCCGCCGCAATGGTGAAAAATCTTCCGGTGTCGTCGGAGAATGAGCAGGTTCATACCCGTGCGCGAGCCGGTGCACGCGCCTTCTCGCGTCACCGTTTGGCTGCCGCGTCGCTCGTCTTCGCCATCATGTTGTCGTTCGGCGCTACCGCTGCAATGGCAGCCGCACCGAACAGTCAGCCCGCGACGCCTGCCCTGAGCGCCTTCGTCGTGGATCCGACACACCGGCCCGACACCGACAACTCCCGCACGCCGAATTTCGCGATCCAACAGGGCGCAGAGGGCGTGCTGCCGATCGGTGTGCGCTACACCGGCACCACGATGGTCAACGGCGCATTGACCGTCACCGTCACGCTCCCCAACGGTCTGACGTACGCCCGGGCGACCTCGGGGCTGCACGCGCTCGACGATCTCCTGTACCAGTACGCCTGCTCCGCGCAAGGTCAGGTCGTCACCTGCACGCTGCGCATGGGCGACAACATCGGCCAGCTGGCCGTCCTCCCGGCAGACCAGACCATGGATCTGTACCTCGTGGTGCGCGCCGCGAAGGGGCTCGTGCCCCCAATCACCGCCACCTCGCCGCCACCAACGGGCTCGAAGGGCCTCTCCAGGTTACTCGGCGACGTGCGCGTGGCGGCAACGATGCCCAGCGCAGCCGGACCGCTCAGCGCCGCGCTGACGCAGAGCGCGTTTGCGATGTCGAGGTACTCGCGTCCGGCGCTTCGACTCTTCCTTGACAGCGCGCGGCAGGTCGACGGCAATCAGGAGATCGTCATCCGGGGCCGCAACGTCGGAGGCCTACCAGTAACCGCAAACAACGGTGTGCACGCGGCGACTATGACGCAGCTCCTACCGAAGGTCACGAGTGACACGACGTACTCTGCCGGCGGCAAGGGCTGGCGCTGCCTCCCGGCCGCACGCCCCACGAAGTGCTACACCGATCAGGCGATCGGGCTCGGCGAAGCCATGCCGGATCTCACGATCCGGTGGGATCACCTACCAGCCGCGCTGGCACGCGACGGCAAGCACGTCACCTGGGATATCAAGGGGCGCGGCGGCTGGCAGACCACGACGCTGCAGGACGGCAAGGTCGTGCGCGTGCACGGCACCTGCCCGTTTGACAGGCCGCTGCGCTGGCGGGCGTCCACTGGCGCAGCACCCGATCTGCGCGTCACGTCGGAGTTCGACCAGAAGAAGGGCAGCAGCATCACGCAGGGCAAGCGAGCCGCGATGACCCTCAAGGTGCGCAACGGCGGTCAGTACCCCGCCCAAGGCGTGGCGCTGTCGATCGCCCCTCCGACGGGGCTCACCGTGAAGAGCAGCGCCAAAGGCTGGTCGTGCAGCGCGAGCGATGCGGGCCTGGCCTGCGATCTCGTGACCGCCACGCTTGACGCCGGAGCAACAGTCAGTCTCCCATTGCAGGTGACCGCCGCGCGCGATGCGCCCGATGGCACGCAGGTGATGACGATCACGCCGACCGCCGCCGGCGACGCCAAGGGACATATCGCCAAGGCCTCGCTGGTGGTCGGCGACATCGGCGATCCGGTGATCGAGCCGCGCCTGAGGTTCGAGACGAAGCCGGGAAACTGGCAGCCGTGGACGCGCGGTGGACCATTCCGCACGCAGGTGGGACAGCGCTTCTCGTACCGGATCGAGCTGACGAACACCGGCGGTGACGTGCTGCCAGCCGGCACCGCCATGCTCGTCGAGCACCAGCTCGGCGCCGCGTTGCACGTCGACTCCGCGTCGTCGACGCTCGGCTCGTGTTCGACAGCGGGCGGCCTGTCCTGCAGTCTCACCTCCGCCTCGGTGGTGAAACCGGGCGCCTCGGCAGGCTGGATCGAAGTGTCCGCCACGCCGACGCGCGCCACCACGCTGCCGCTCACGAGTGAGGTAGTGGTGCGCGTCCCGAGCCAGAAGACCACGCGCCGCGCCGGGCTGAAGGTGCGCGTCGCCGCAACCCCGCGTTCGTTGCGTGTGTCGACCGACATACTCGCCATCCCGAGCGTCGGCGGGGCAGGGCGGATCGCCATGCGCGTGCGCAACCAGGACGCGACCACGCCCGTTTCGGGCATCGTCGTCCGCACCACCCTGCCCCCGGGCCTAGCGGTCGAATCGGCGACCGGCACCGGCTGGGTCTGCACAGTTGCGGGCCGCGCGCTCTCGTGCGCATACGCCGGCAACATTGCGCGCGGGCGCACTTCGACGTCCACGGCGATCGGCCTTCGCGTCGCACCAACCGCCAAGTCCGGGCTGGTTGCTCTGCGCTGGACCGTCGTGGGCGACGCCGCCGCTGCAGTGCGCGCGTCCGGTAGTGCGACCACGCAATTGGCCGTGCGTCGCGGGATCCTCGCCAAGGCTACGGCGACCCCTGCCGTGGTGCTGCCGGCTCGCAACCCGAAGCACCCCCGCATCGTCGTGCTCGACGGCGGCCAAAGCGCTCGCAACGGTGTTTCGCTCGACTACACATGGACGCAACGCTGCACGACAGCCCAGGACATCGCGACATTCGGCAGCTGCCCGAGCAGCACCCCCGCCCCGGCCGCAACGATCAAGGCGCCCCACATTCATCGGACGACGGCAGAAATCCCGACGGTTGCCAAGCGCACCGTCCTCGTCTTCCAACTGACCGTGACCGATCGCAGCGCGACGTCGACGAAGACCGTGCGCGTGACTGCCGTGCCGCGCACCACGCTTGACGCCAAGGATTCTCGATCCTCCGGCCGCTCGCCCGAGGCCGCCAAGCGCATCAGCGATGCCAAGGCCGCGCAGCGCACCGCTGAGCAGAAGCGCCAATCGGCGACGCGCTCGGCCACGAAGGCCGCCCAGGCGGCCCAGCGTCAGCGCATCAGCGCAGGCCAGGCCACGATCCGCAACGCGCTCCACATCCGCATTGCCAATGGCGCCGCACGCACCGCCACTCGCGGCGAGACCGTGACCATCGCCGCGCAGACGACCGGCGGCACGGGCGATGTCAGGTACGTCTGGGCTCGCGTCAGCGGCGTCGACGCACCAGTTTCGGGCGCCGAGACGGCCACGCTGCAGGCGACTATGCCCGCGTCCCGCGGCGTACAGGTCTACCGCGTGACAGCCACCGACCACAGTGGCATTGTCGCCTCGACGATCGCGACTATCAGCGTCGATCCTGATCCCACGGGCGCCGCGACCTGTGCCGTCTCGCGTGCCAAGCCGAAGCAGAAGATCACGCTCGGGCACGGTGCCACGGTCGTGTTCGGGTCAATCCGCGGCAAGAGTGGCTGCGGGGGAGCGGCTCCCCGCCAGGCCGGTGGCACCCAGTTGACCTCATTCTCTAACTCGACGTTCACGTTCGGCGACGTGACTGTGACGGGCGCCAGCGGCACGACGTCAACGTCATCCACCACGATCACCTCCGGAACCGTCAACATGCCGGCCAGTTGGAACCTGCCGGCCACCAGCGTCGGTTCTGACGGCCTCACCATCACCTACCTCAATGGCTCAAACACCGCGCTTTCCGGCACGATCGATGTGAGCGCCTTCCCGTTCCTGACGCTGCCAAGCGACTGGACCGGCTCGTCGACCGTCACCTTCACGCCGAACACGACCACGCAGTCGACCTCCGTGAGCATCACCGCCAAGGCCGCCTCTGGTGACAAGAGCTTCACCTTCACCGCCACCGCCGCAACGTCCGGCACGTTCTCCGCATCGATCAAGGCCGACAGCCTGCTGTCCATCAACGGGACGACCATCAATGTCGCTGGCACCGTGACCAACACGACCGGCACGATCGCAGGCACCACATCGACGATTACGGGCTCAATCAACAGCACGCTCCAACTTTCGCCGGGCGTCAACCTGACGGCACTCACGGCCAACTGGGATGCCTCTACCACCGGTGATGGCATCACCGGCTCCGCCACGGTCGCCATCAACAGCGGCTCCGAGACGCCGACAGCACTCACCGCGACGTTCACGTACTCCAATGCAAACAACTGGCTGGTCACACTCACCAGTAGCGGCGGTCCGACCTGGACACCACTACCGGGCCTGAACGTCTCGCCGTCGGACTTCTCGGGCTCGATCGGTCAGGCGAAGGGCGCGTGGCAGTGGGATCTGGAGGCTTCGATCGCCTCATGGCAGCCGACGAGCATCTTCTCGCTTACGGACACGTCCCTGCAGCTGACAAGCTCGTGCTCCAACCCGAATCTGACCTGCCCCAATGCCGATCTCTTCATGATCGTGGGCACAACCGCCAATCTCACGCCGCCCGTCGGAGACTCAATCCAAGTCGCCAGCGCTGCGGTGTTCGGCATCGGAGGCGGCAAGGGCTTCTCCCTGTACGCGGGCCTACCCAATGCAATCAACGTGGCACCTGGAATCTCCTTCACGGCACCGTCGCTCAACGCGTCGTACGCACTCCCCTCCTCTGCCGTCACGCCCACAACCGGCCAACCGACCTTCACCGGCTCGACCGAGTCGGGTTGGTCGATCAACACGGTCGGCGGCATGAACATCAGCGGGCTCGGCAGCTTCTCGACGATCGCCTCGAACATCACCTCACAGGGCGTGAGCATCGGCGGCTTCGATCCTGACGGCGTCTCACTCGGCGGTAGTGGCGGTGGCGGAGGCAGTGGCGGCGGTAGCAACGGCCAGCAGTCGAACGCCGCCTTCGGGTACACCACGCTGACCTCAGCCTCGATGACCGCGACGATCGAGGGCTTTGGTTCCCAGACTCTCGGGTTGACGGCGAGCAATTTCTCCGTAGCCGGCGGCTTCGCCTCGCCCACGTGGTTCGGCCAGATGACCGGCGTCACGTTGCCGAGCGTGCTCGGCACGATCGTCCTCGATCCGACCACCGGCTTCTACGACGCCACGATTGACGTCCCCGGCAGCTTCACGATCCCCTCCGGCGGCTCGAACGTCTCGGTACCCACCCTCAACTTCGGTCTGTCGAACAACGCCAGCGGCTTCTCCGTCTTCGCCGGTGGTACCGGCGCGCTCAGCGTGCCCTCCGTCGGCGGTGGCACGTCGAGCGCGCCGAGCCTGTCGGTGGATCTCTCCTACGACATCACCACCAACACGGTTACCGGCACATTCGCTGTGCTCGATTCCGCGGGCTGGCAGAACGCCTTCGGCGCAACGGGCCTTACGGTGACCGAGGCCGACGTGGCCATCGGCTTCAATCTCGACACCGAGACGCCGACGATCGCTCTCGCCGCCTCGGGCACCCTACCCTCGTCCATCACCGAGGCTTTCGGCGTCCCGGGTGGTGTGCCGATCTCGGTCGGCGCCGATCTCTCGCTCGACACTCCCTGCCTCGAGGTCGCCGCCGGCTCCACGACGGGGACGCAACAGATCCTGAGCGTCGGCGGTGGGGCAATGACAGCCACGTACTTCGAGTTCGTCGCGGCTCCCGACGGCTGCAGCCTCGGCACCGTCAATGGCCAGCAGGTGACTATCTCCCCCGGCTTCGCCATGGCCTTCGACGGCACCGTGCTCGGCACAGAGGTCGATGTCGCCGCTTCGCTGACGCTCTCGCCCACCGTCTTCGTCGGCACGGCGAACATCGGTGCGTTCACGACGCCGGGCACGAGCGGCAACCTGCAGTTCCAATCGACAACGATCGGCGTCTCGATCAACACCGGCACGAACGCAGACAGCGTGACGTTCGCCGGCGGCCTGTCGATCTTCGGCGACGTCATCGATCTCAGCGGAGCTCTCTCCTACAACGGCGGCACCCAGACGACCAACGCCAGCCTCACGGTGGCATCACCGCAATCACTGAACATCAACGGCTTCTCACTCTCGAACGCCGAATTCACGACGACGATCCAATCGAGCCCCACCGCCGACAACGTGTCCATTGCGGCATCGGGTGATCTCAACATCATGGGCAGCAGCGTCGACATCACTACGTTCGATGTGACGATCGACAACGGTGTGGCGGAGGACGTCACCGCCGATGTCACGGCCAATCTCAACTTCGGCACCACAGCCACGGTAAACGGCGGCTTCGACGTAAGCTGGACCGCCTCCGACTCCACATTCGATCTGAGCGCCAGCGTCGTGATGACGACCGCCGCCGGCTTCACGATCGGCTCGCAGGCCAACCCGGCCACGCTCGACATCTCGCCCCAATGCGTAGCGTTCAGCGGCGACATAAGCCTCAGCACGGTCTTCACCGCCACGCTCGAAGGCACCATGGTCTACGCCTCTGGTTGTACCGAGCAGGTCACCAACAATCAAGGACAGCTCGTAACAGGAAGCGCCGGCGACTTCTCGTTTGCCGCCGACAACGTAGGAATGACCTTCTACGGTTTGCTTGCCACGGGTTCCGTCGCAGTGGGCAATGTCGGCGGCAACGAATATGAGACCGTCAGCACGGCAATTGTCCTGTCACCACAGAGCGCGAACACCACCGTAGGCGTAGCGGGATCGTTCGACACCAACGACGACTTCTCGTTTACCGGTACAGGAACGCTCAATCTTGCTGGCTTCGATTTTGACGCGGCCATCACGGCCACGCAGACCGCAGGCAGCATGGCCGTGACCGGTATCTCGACGTTGGCGATCGGCGAGAACACCTTCACCTTCGACATGGGCTTCTCGGTGCAGAGCGGGATCCCACAAACGGCCGCGAGCGCCTCGGCCGACATGAACCTCGGCGGGTTCGACATGGGAAGTACAACCGTCGCACTCATGCAGACGCCGTCGGATGTGGGGCTGACAGCAACGATCACCTACTCGGAAACGCTCATCTCGTTCTCCGCCGGTGTGGCGTTCTATGCCAGCGACAGTGGCGCGACCCCCGGATACATCATCGGCGTCAATGGGTCGATCGGCATCTACGGCGCGGGCTGGTTCGGTATGAGCTTCTTCATGTCGAACTGCACTTCGCCAAGCTGCACGCAGACCGGAGACCCGTATCTTGACGCCAGCGGCTCGATCGACCTGTATGGCATCAGCTACGAATTTGGGTGGTTCTCCATCGGCACCGATGGCAGCTTCAGTGCCTCTTCCTCCGCTTCGGGCAGCGGGTGCTCATCCGCGCAGGACGTCGGGGGCGTCCTTTACCAAGGGTGCTTCTCGTATACGGAGTACGTCGGCATTTCGAGTACGGGGAATTTCACGATTTCCTCCGGGGAAAGCGTCGAGATCCAGTCCGCTGCCTGGAATGCGTTTGCCAATCCGTACCAGTGCAACTGCGTCACGGGAACGACGTGCCAGGTCGCACAAGACGTCGGTTCTCCATGCTGCAGCACCTGCTACAACGGCGGGTGGGACAGTTGGGACAACTGGGGCTGGTACAACACCGGAATTAGCGTCAACCTCGGGACGTACCCGCCACAGTTCAGCATCTACATCAACGGCATCGGTGGCTTCTCGATCTAAGCCACCGCTGGTGTGGCACGCGCCTCGTGCCGTGTAGTTCGATGAGCTCGCACCAGCCTCACCGCGACCACGCCGCTCAATGGCCACAACCCATTACGATGCCGCCATGAGCAACAACCAGCGCCCCTCCGACGAGATCACCAAGGGCTTCCGCCGCGCCCCCGCGCGCGCGATGCTCCGTGCCGTCGGTCTCACCGATGAGGACTTCTCCAAGCCGCAGTTGGCGGTTGCAACGTCGTGGAATCAGGTCACGCCGTGCAACTACCACCTCGACAAGCTCGCGATTGAGGCCCAGAAGGGCGTCCAGGACGCCGGTGCAGTCGCGCTGATCTTCAACACCATCGCCGTCTCCGACGGTATCGCGATGGGCCATGAAGGCATGCGCGCCTCGCTCGTCTCGCGCGAGAACATCGCCGACGCCTATGAACTGGTGATGCACGCCGAGCGCTTCGACGGCGCCGTCACGATCGCTGGCTGCGACAAGAGCCTCCCGGGCATGCTGATGGGCATGGCCCGCCTGAACCTCCCGGGCTGCTTCCTCTACGGCGGCACGATCATGCCCGGCAAGTTCCGCGGCAAGGACGTCAATATCCAGGACGTCTTCGAGGCCGTCGGTGCGGTGGCACGTGGCACGATGAGCGAGGAAGACCTGCTCGAGCTCGAGAAGGTCGCCTGCCCCGGTTCGGGGTCGTGCGGCGGCATGTTCACCGCCAATACGATGGCGACGATCGGCGAGGCCATCGGCATGGCGCCGATCGGCTCTTCCTCCGCACCCGCCACGCATGCGCGCCGCCTCGAGTGGTCGCAGAAGGCTGGCCAGATTGCCGTGCAGGCCGTCGAGCAGGAGCTCACGCCGCGCCGCATCATGACCAAGAAGGCCTTCGAGAACGCGATCATGGCGGTCAACGCCGGCGGCGGGTCGACGAACGCCGTCCTGCATCTGCTGGCGATCGCGCACGAGTGCGGCGTCGACCTCACGCTCGACGACTTCAATCGCCTCGCAGCACGCACGCCGCATATCGCGGACCTCAAGCCGGGTGGCCAGTACGTGATGGCCGATCTCGACAAGGTTGGCGGCGTCCCGGCGATCCTCAAGGAGCTTCTCGATGCCGGCCATCTGCACGGCGACACGCTGACGGTGACGGGCCAGACGATGGCCGAGGCTCTTGCCGACTCCCCTGGTGCCGATGGCACCATCGTCCGACCGTTCTCGAATCCCGTGCACTCCGACGGCGGCCTGCTCGTCCTGCGCGGCACGGCTGCGCCGGAAGGCGGCGTCGTCAAGGTCGCGTCAACCGGTATCCGCGAGTTCCGCGGCCCCGCCCGCGTGTTCTCGGGCGAAGAAGCCGCGATGGACGCGGTCGTCGAGGGGCGCATCACCGACGGCGATGTCATCGTCATCCGCGATGAGGGACCGATCGGCGGCCCCGGCATGCGCGAAATGCTTGGTGTCACCGGCGCGGTGATGGGCGCTGGTCTCGGCGAGACCGTCGCGCTGATCACCGACGGGCGTTTCAGTGGCGCCACGCGCGGCTTCTGCATCGGCCACGTCTGCCCCGAGAGCGTCGAGGGCGGCCCGATTGGTCTGATGGAAGAGGGCGACATCATCAACATCAACGTCGCCGAGCTGCGCCTTGACCTCGAGGTCGATGAGGCCGTGCTCGAAGAGCGCCGCAAGAAGTACCAGCGCCCCACGCCGAAGTACACGCGTGGCGCACTGCACAAGTACGCCCAGCTCGTCGGCCCCGCTTCGAGCGGCGCCGTCCTCGACTGAGGCACCCCTGCTTGGGTCAGAACGCGGAGCGCTCCCCGGCCGGAGCCGGGGAGCGCTCGTCGCGGACTGACGACCCCGCGAGGCGCGGGCGAGCAGTCGCTAGGACTGCGACGCCTTGAGCTCCTGCACGATCTGGTGCAGCTGCTCGCCGGTGATGCCGATCGCATTGGCGATGGCCTCACGCTGAGCCGTGGTGGGCGTGACGCCAGCCGGCGGGCGATTGGCGTCGAAGGCCGCCTGCACGACGCTGACGTCGATGCCGAGCTTGGCGGCAATACCCGCGATCGGCGCCGGCGGCTTCTTGCCGTTGGTGGCGGTTCCGTTCGCAGGCGCACCACCGTACTCGCTGACGAGATCCTTCAGCGTGTCGACCGAGACGCCAAGCTGAGCGGCCGTCGCAGCGATCGCCGCGGCGCGCTGCTCAGCGGTGGGACGCGTACCCGTCTTGGGCGGGCGATTGTCGTGGAACGCCTTGCGGACCACCGTCGTGTCGAGACCGAGCTCCTTGGCGATCGCCGCGAAGTCGATCTTGGGGTGATTGCCAACACGAGCGGTGGAACTCGCAGCCGAGGTCGAGCCCTGCGGGGCCGTGCTGGACTGTGCGAACGAGGCCGCCGGAACCATCAGGCTGGCGGTGACGGCCGTAAGGGCGATGAGCTTGCGGTGCATGGAAGAACTCCTCCTTGGAGTGTGTGGTTGATGGAGTGACATGACGTCCTCCGCACTCAAGGATGCGATGCGACCATGAAGAATCTCTGAGGACCTGAGAGCAGCCTGTGAGGCCGCTTGTGCGCTCGCAGCGCTTAGGCCGCGGCGAAGCGGTAGCCGTCGTCCGAGACCGTGGCCCGGCCGTCGGCGACAAGGCGCTCGAGATGCGCGAGAGCCTCGACGAGCGCGAAGCGGCGCTCATGCATGCCGTGGCCGTTCGGCCAGATGACGCTGGCGACGTCCATCGCGGAAACAGCACCGTTCTGGAGTGCCCCGTGGGCGATCAGGAGTCGCTCGTCGTGCATGGCCCTGATCTCGCGGGCGCGACCGGCCACATCTTCGATCGGCTGGCGATGGCCGCCATGCACGACGGCAGGCGAGAGCTCGGCGAGACGTTCGAGGGTCTCGAAGTACCGACCAAGTGGATCGAAGTCCGTGTCTTCCCAGCGGCCGACGTTCGGGCTGATCGTCGCGAGGATCACATCGCCTCCGAATAGGCGGTCGGTCGTCTGGCCATGCAGCGCGATGTGGCCATCGGCGTGGCCCGGCAGATGGAGGATGCGAAAGTCCTCGTCACCGATGCGGACGACGTCGCCCTCGTCGACGAGGTGCGTCGGCTCGGGGATCGTGACCGGCGACCCCCCCTCATCGTCTGCAGCCTCGCGCGCCATCTCGGCCGACATGCCGTTCCCGAACATGTGGTCGTAGACGCCCTCGATGTCCATGTCGACCCAGGCGTTCTGGGACAGCGCGGCGTCGAGCCGCCCTTGCACGACCTCATTCGGCTGGACGAGGTCCGCGAGCAGCCCACCACAGCCGATGTGATCGGGGTGGTAATGGGTGATGACGATGCGATGAATCGATGGATCGCCAAGCTGCTCGAGCGCCTCGGACCAGCGGCGTACCGTGCCCGGTGTGCCGAGACCGGTGTCGATGATCGTCCAGCCCTCGGGTGCCTCGAGCGCGTAGCAGTGCGTGTGGTCGAGCGCCCACGGCAGCGGCATCGTGATGCGATGCGCGCCCCCACCGAGGTCTGCGAGCTCGAACTCCCGCGCCATATGCCGGGCCTAGAGCTCCGTGCGCTCGACGGACTTGGAGATGTAGCCCTCGAGGATGTCGCCCTCTTCGAGCTCGGAGAAGCCCTTGAGCACGATGCCGCACTCGAAGCCCTCCTTGATCTCCTTGACCTCGTCCTTGAGGTGGCGGATCGAGTCGATCTCGCCATCCCAGGTGATCACGCCGTCGCGGATGACGCGGGCGTTGGAGCCGCGCGTGATCAGACCGCTGGTGACCATGCAGCCGGCGATCGTTCCGATCTTGGAGGCCTTGAAGAGCTGGCGCACCTCGGCGGTGCCCGTGATCTCCTCGACGATGTCCGGCCTGAGCATGCCGACGAGCGCAGCCTCGATGTCCTCGGTCAGCTTGTAGATGACCTTGTAGGTGCGGATGTCGACGCCCTCGCGATCGGCGAGCACCTTGGCCTCGGCGTTCGGGCGGACGTTGAAGCCGACGACAATTGCCTTCGAGGCAGCAGCGAGCATGATGTCGGACTCGGTGATGCCACCGACGCCCGTGTGAATGACGCGGACGGCGACTTCCTCGCTCTTGATCTTGTCGAGTTCGGAGACGGCAGCCTCGACAGAGCCCTGCACGTCGCCCTTGATGACGAGGTTGAGGTCGCGCACCTTGCCGTCGGAAACCTGCTTGAAGAGGTCCTCGAGCGAGATCGACTTCTGGCTGCGGCGCGAGAGCTCCTCGGCGCGCAGACGCGCGGCGCGCTTCTGGGCGAGGTGACGCGCATCGCGCTCCGAATCGACGACACGGCAGACCTCGCCGGCCGGCGGCGGCTTGTCGAAGCCGACGATCTCGACGGGCTCGGCCGGACCAGCCGACTCCAGCTTGATGCCGTGCTCGTCGAGCATGACGCGAACCTTGCCCCAGGCGTCGCCAGCCACAACGGCATCGCCCTGCTTGAGCGTGCCGCGCTGAACGAGCATCGTGGCGACGGGGCCGCGGCCGACATCGAGACGCGATTCGACGATCGGGCCGGAGGCCGGCGCGTCGGGGTTGGCCGTGAGCTCGAGGACATCGGCCTGCAGCAGCAGCATCTCGAGCAGCTGATCGAGGCCGGTCCCCTCCTTGGCGGAGACGTCGACGAACACCGTGTCGCCGCCCCAGTCCTCAGGCTGAAGACCGTGCGTGACGAGATCCTGGCGGGTCTTCTGCGGGTTTGCACCCGGCTTATCAATCTTGTTGACGGCGACGACGATCGGCACCTCGGCGGCCTTCGCATGGTCGATCGCCTCGAGCGTCTGCGGCATCACGCTGTCGTCGGCGGCGACGACGAGCACTGCGACATCGGTGAGCTTCGCGCCACGGGCACGCAGGGCGGTGAACGCCTCATGACCCGGGGTGTCGAGGAACGTGACCTGACGATCGCCAACGTCGACCTGGTACGCGCCGATGTGCTGGGTGATGCCACCGGCCTCGCCTGCGACGACGCTGGTTTTGCGAATCGCGTCGAGCAGCGTGGTCTTGCCGTGGTCGACATGGCCCATGACGGTGATGACGGGAGCGCGCGGCTTCAGGTCGGCGACATCGTCTTCGATGACGATGTCATCGATCTCTTCCTCTGCGCTCTGGATCGTGACGGGGCGCTCAAACTCGGCGGCGATAATCTCGATCGCCTCATCGGTGAGAGACTGCGTGATGGTCACGAACTCGCCGAGACCCATCATCGTCTTGATGATCTCGGCCGTGGAGACACCGAGCTTCTCCGCGTACTCCTTGACCGTGACTCCACTGGGCACCGTGACCGGTCCGGTCGGACGGACGACAACCTTCTCCTCGCGGACCTCACGATCGCCACCTCCGCGCCCACCGCGCTGCGGGCGCTCGCGGGGACCACGTGCTGCCTGCGAATCGATGACGACGCGACGCTTCTTGCCCTGCGGCACACCACGCTGAGGACGCGCACGGCCAGCGGGAGCCCCACCCGGAGGCGGCGGCGGCGCGAAGCGGCTGCCACCCGAGGTCGGACGGGGCGGGCGACTATCGCGGGCGGGGCGCTCACCAGCTGCCGCAGCAGGAGCGGCCTCTTCCTTCTTCTTGGGCGGCTCAACGGTCTCGGGCTTGATTGCGTTGGGATGCGCAGCGGCCGGATCGACCGGCTTGGCCTCAACCGCACCCTTGGCCGAGGCAGCGGGCTTCTTTGCGGCGGCGGCAGGCTTCTTCTTTGTGGGTGCCTGCTTGGGCTTGGAGCCAGCCAGCGCGCGCGCCGCGGCGACCTCATCGACCATGTCCCGCTGAATCGGCACGCCAGCCTCGAAGAGAACGCGGGCGACCTCATTGGGATCGAGCCCACGCTCGCGCGCGATTTCAACGATTCGTCGTTTTGCCATCAGCCGAGGATCCTATCAGCCATGCGGATTTCAGCCCCCCGGCAGCGCCGCAATCACAAGCGCCGCAAGGCCTTCCGGGATCTCGACGGACGCCCGTAGACGCCGCTGAATGGCACGCGATCGCAGCGCAGCGTCAACGCATGACTCTGACGAGCAGAGGTACGTCCCCCGCCCCGTCGTCCCGCCGATCACAAGCGCGCCGGCAGCGTCGACCGAGAGCCGCACGAGACGGCTCTGCGGTCGACGCTGCCCGCAACCCGAGCACGTGCGCTCGGGCTCGGGCGCAGTCGCGCTAGGCGTTGTCGCCCTCGTCAGCCTGGAGCTCGACGTCGGACTCACCTTCGAGTTCGGCCTCGACCTCGGCCTCAACCTCGGCCGCAACCTGTTCGACGACCTCAGCGGCCTCTTCGGCCTCGAGCTCGGCGTCGATCTCGCCTGCGATCTCCTCGGCGACCTCAGCCTGTTCGGCCGGCGTCGCCACGGCGCTCGCGCGCGGACGCTCGAGCTCGTCACCATCGACGGTCACGATGTCCTCAGGACCGACCAGGCGCTCGTAGCGGCGAATCACGATGCCGTTGATCGACACGCGACCCTCCTTGAGCAGGCCCTTCATCCCACGCTCGTCGTAGCCGCTGGCCTCGAGGAACTTGGCGATGTTGTCCGCGCCGGCGTACTCCTCGTCGCCCTCCATGGCGAACTCGGTCTCCGACTTGATGTCGATGCGCCAGCCGGTCAGCTTCGCGGCGAGACGCGCGTTCTGGCCCTCACGGCCGATCGCCAGCGACAGCTGGTCGTCGGGCACGATCACCGTTGCCTGCATGCTCTCGTCGTCGACGAGGACCTCGCGGACGCGGGCCGGGGCCAGCGCCTTCGCAATGAAACGAGCGGGCTCGTCGTTCCACGGGATGATGTCGATCTTCTCGCCGCGGAGCTCGCCGACGACCATGCGCACACGCGAGCCACGGGGGCCGACGCAGGCGCCGACCGGGTCGACGCCCTGAACCTTCGACTCGACGGCGATCTTGGCGCGGTAGCCGGCTTCGCGGGCGACCTGGCGGATCTCGACGAGGCCGTCGCTGATCTCCGGCACCTCGAGGGTGAACATCTCGCGGATGAGCTCCTCGGAGCGACGCGACAGGACGATCTGGGGTCCGCGCGTGCCGTTGCGAACCTCGATGATGACGGCCTTGATGCGCGCGCCGTGCTCGTAGCGCTCACCGGGCACCTGCTCGGAGCCGGGCAGCAGCGCCTCGACCTTGCCGAGATCGACGAGGCAGTAGCGATTGTCGGCCTGCTGGACGATGCCGGTCACGACGTCGCCCACGCGGTCCTGGTACTCCTCGTACATCATGTCGCGCTCGACCTCGCGGATCCGCTGCAGGATGACCTGCTTGGCGGTCTGCGCGGCGATCCGGCCGAAGTTCTTCGGCGTCGCGTCGTAGGCGACGATGCCGTGCTGGGCCAGCTGGTCCCACTCGATGATCGGCTCGGGCTCGTTGTCGATCGGATCGGGATCACGATCGGCGCGAATGTAGAACGCGGGGCGCTCGCGGCGCGGGCGCTCGGGCTCGGCGACCGGGATCTCACTCATCTCCGGCGGCAGCGGATACTCGAGCAGGCCGAGGGCCTCGAGCTGATCGTCGTCGGCGTCGATCTGCATGACGCGGAAGTCGCCGGTGTCGCGATCGATCTCGACGCGGGCGTGTTTGCCCTTGGATTCGGGGCTCTTGCGATAGGCGGCGCCAAGCGCCTCCTCGAGAGCGACGAGCAGCACCTCGGCGTCGATCGACTTCTGCGCCTCGAGCTCGCGGACTGCTTCCAGGATTTCCTTGCTCATCGTGACTTCACCAGCTTCCACATGAGGGTTGACTTCTTGACGTCGGCATAGGGCACCTCGAGGCGCCCGCTGCCGGTTTCGACCGTGACGGAATCGGGGCCGGCCGCTACCAGCACGCCCTCGAAGGACGTCTGGCCGTCGACCGGAACACGCATGACGAAGGACGCCTCGCGTCCGATCATGCGCGTGTAGTGCTCGGGACGCGTGAGCGCGCGATCAAGACCGGGCGACGAAACCTCGAGCGCCCACTCCTCGCGGATCGGCAGCAGCACCTTGGAGATCTCCTCGCACACGCCGAGGTCGACGCCGCCTTCGCGATCGATCATCACGCGCAACTGGCCATGGCCAGGATCCGCGATGACGTCCCACACGTAGATGTCGGGGCGCGCCGCGCTGATCAGCTGCACAACCTGCTCACGAGGATCCGCTGCTGCGCTCATCTGGCACCCCCTTTCGTCTGCGTTTTCCCAAAAAAAAGACGGGCTCTTGGCCCGTCTCGGCCGAGCGCATCACTGCCGCGCTCGTGTCGAACGCTACCAGACGTGAGGCTTCGGGGGTGTCGCTCAGGAGTCGTGGACGATCGTGACCGGACCGTCGTTGACGAGCGCAACCTGCATGTCGGCGCCAAAACGACCGCCGGCCACGGTCGCGCCAAGGCCCTTCAGGGTCTCGATGTACAGGCTCACGAGCGGTTCGGCGACCGCGGGGTCGGCCGCCCACGTAAACGACGGGCGGTTGCCACGCCGGGTGTCGGCGAGCAGCGTGAACTGCGAGATGACGAGCACCGAGCCCTCGACGTCGATCACCGAACGATCAAAGCGCCCGTCATCGTCGCGGAAGATGCGCATCTCGGCGGTCTTCTCGGCTGCGCGCGTCACGGTCTTCGCGTCGTCGCCCTCGCCGATGCCCACGAGCGCCACGAGTCCGTGACCAATCGCGCCGACAACTTCGCCGCCCACCGAGACGGAGGCTTCCGAAACCCGCTGCAGGACGAGGCGCATGCCCAGAGGGTGCCAGATCGCCCCCATGCGGCCGGTCGGTGGGGTACGCTCACCCAGCACGTCCACGGGAGCCCTGCCCGCGCAATCGGCGGTCTGGGCGGCTCACATCCGTAATCCGAAAAGACGCCGCCGAGGTTCGACGGCCGATCGCTGGAGACCGCAACGATGAGCGAAACCCCGCTGTACGACGCCTACAGGAACTTCCTCGCTGATGCCGGCACGCCGTTCACGGTGCCCGGCCACAAGCGCAATCCAGAGCTGATCGACGACCTCCTGGCACTCGACGTCCCCCACTACACGGGCGTCGAGGATCGCCGCGTGTCGACCAAGCGCCTCGCTACCGCCGAGCGCATCGCGGGCGAGCTGTGGGGCGCTGACTGGTGCGGCTTCTCCGTCCAGGGCTCCTCCCATGGCAACGAGGCGATCTGCCTCTCGCTCGGCAAGCCGGGCGACAAGGTGATCGTCGCACGCACGATCCACAAGTCGCTGTTCTTCGGGATCGTGCTGGCCGGTCTCGTGCCCGTCTGGATCCGTCCCGATATCGATGAGGAGACGGGCCTGACGGCCGGCATGCCGGTCAGTCGCGTCGCGGACGCACTCAAGGAGCATCCGGACGCCAAGGCCGTGATGCTCGTCGAGCCGAGCTACGTCGGCGGCGTCTCCGATGTTGCGGCGCACGCCGAGCTGGCACACGCCCATGGCATTCCCCTCACCGTCGATGCCGCCTGGGGCGCACACCTCGGCTTCCACCCCGACCTGCCGCCGCACGCCATTCAGGCGGGTGCCGACGTGCTCGTGACGAGCATCCACAAGCACATCACGGGCTTCACGCAGTCGTCCATGGTGCTGGCGCAGGGCGAGCGCATCGACCTCGAGCGACTCGAGGCGGCGTTTGAGGGTCTGCACACGACCAGCCCGTCCGGCGCGATCTTCGCGAGCATCGACCTGGCCCGCGACCTCCTCCAGGAGCGTGGCGAGGAACTGCTCGGCCAGGCCATCCGCCTTGCGGAGGAGGCGCGCGTGCGCTTCCGCCAGGTGCCGGGACTCGGCGTCGTCGGCATGGAGATCGCCAATCGCTCTCCCGCCCTGTTCCAGCACGATCCCACCAAGATCGTGCTCACGCTGAGTGGCACGGGCGCGGACGGGCAGGCCGTCGCCGACGTCCTCGAGCAGCGTGGCCTCCACCTCGAGTTCGCCGACCGCGACACGTTTTGCCCCGTCATCACCCTCGGCGACACGCCGGAGTCCGTCGATTTCATGACCACCGAGATCATCCGCGCGATCGAAGAGCACCGCGGCGAGCCGCGCAAGCTCGTCCACACGATCGCTTGGACGCTCGACCCAGATACGGCGATGACGCCGCGCGATGCGTTCTTCGCCGACCACGAGCGCGTCTCGGCTGCCGACGCGATCGGTCGCATCGCCGCGGAGTCCGCTGTCCCCTACCCGCCCGGCGTGCCCGCGCTGGCACCGGGTGAGCGCATCAACGGCGACGTACTCGCAGCGCTGCAGGCCGAGGCCCAGAGCGGCACGCGCATCGCCTACTGCGGCGACCCGATGCTCGCGACAGTCCTCGTCGTCCAGGAGTAGACCGAGAACGACGGAGGGCCCGCTCCGGCTGGAGCGGGCCCTCGTATCGCGCGGTCACGCGGGGCGCAGCGCGCCTGCGGTGCTAGCTGATCTTCGCGACGTTGAAGACGCCCTTCAGGAACACGATCTTCTGTGCCTTGAACGTCGGCTGGTAGGTCGCCGCGTCGAACGTCACCTTGCCGCGGAACTGCGCCTTGATCGAGCCGGGCGCATTGTTGGCCGCGTCATCGAGCTCCCTGCACGACACGAGGTCCGGGATCTTGTCCGGGTCGGTGGTGTCGGCGAAGCACTTGGTGGCGGCGTTGGTGTTGATGACGAACGACTCGCCCTCGAGCTGGTCGTTGAGGTATGCCTTGGTCTGCTTGTTGACGCCGTCCTCAACGCTCTTGAAGGTGACTTCAAACGAGCCGTTCGCATCGCTGCTGCCCTCGACGTTCATGTTCACGACGATGAACTTGTTGTTGAGCTGCTTCTTGATGTCGTTCGTCGGCTGCGCCTCGAAGCCGCCGTCGAGTCCCGCGGGCAGGCACGGGGCGTCCCGCGACGGCGTAACCCCCGGCGCACACGGCGCCGGCTTGCAGGGCGAATTCGCCGAAGGCTTTTGCCCCGCCGCACAATCCGGCAGGTCAACCTTGCACGGTGCGGTCGGCGTCGGCAGCTGGCCTACCGCGCACGGCTGCAACTTGCCCCAGTCGATGTTCGGCATACCTCCACCGGTACCGCCGTTGCCGCCCTCCGTAGCCGGGATGCATGGCTTGTCGCGCGTGGGCATCTTGCCCGGCTCGCACGGCTTGATTTCCTCGCCGGGAGCCATGCCACACGCCATGGGGTTTGCGTTACAGATCTGCACGAGCTGTTCCGCCGACGACGCCGTGGTCCCCGCGATGGCGCAGGGGTAGGTCTGCACGGGGTTCGGGGTGCAGTTTGGCACCTGGCGCGTCGCTGCCGAGTGCGGCTTTGCCACACCGATATTCGCGGCAGCCAAGAAGGCGACAGCGACGAGTGCGAATAGCGTGAGTAGGCGCAGGGAGCGCTTCATGGGAGTTCCTCTCGGCTCATCCTTCGCGGAGCGACGCACCGCATGGCGGCAGCATGAACCCTGTGCGACCGCAGCGCAACACGCGTACGGGTATCCCCACGCAGCGGTGATGCGGACTACAGCGTCTCAGCCACGCCAGTCAACGGCGTTGCGCGGAGTGCGATCAACCGAGAAGCTAAAAACGTCGGGCCGGTTGTAATGCCCGACAGCGTCGAAGTGCTGGAACTCACCGTCGAGCCGGCCGAGGTCGAGTTCCGCGTGGATGATCTCCTCGCCCGAGCCCGCTGGGCCGACGACCCACTCCCCGTCGGGGCCGATCACGCCAGAGCCACCCGACAGCAGCAGCCCGTCGTTGGCGACCTGGTCGTTCCACGTGCCGAGTAGCGTCTGCTCCTTGAGGTCCTCGGGGATCTCCTCGATCGACAGCGACGAGCCCGCCGCAATCACGTAGCAGCGACCCTCGAAGGCGTAGTGGCGGCTGGCGAGCGTGGCGTTGGGGCCAACGTCCGGCCAGACGGCGATGTGGATCTGCTCGCGCAGCGAATGCATCGCCATGCGCGTGAGCGGCATCCAGTGCTCCCAGCAGATCAGGCCGCCGATGCGCCCGAGCTCGGTGTCGTAGACGTTGAGGGTGCTGCCGTCCCCGCGACCCCAGATCATGCGCTCGGCGTGCGTGGGCATCAGCTTGCGATGACACCCCAGCACCGAGCCGTCCGCACCGATCGAGAGCAGGCTGTTGAACAGCGTGCCGCCGGACAGGAGATCGCGCTCGTGGATGCCGAGGTGGAGCTGCACACCGAGCTCGCGGGCCAGCGTGCCGAGCCGCTCAGTGGCCGGGCCGGGCACCTCGATCGCGTTGTCGAGCATGCGAGCGTAGGCGCTCTTCTGCAACTCGCCATCCCATGGTGCCTGCCCGTACATCCAGACCGGGTAGCCGGGGATCCACGTCTCGGGGAACACCACCAGTTGGGCGCCATCCTTCGCCGCGGCTGTGGCGAGGCGCTCGACCTCGGACAGGCAGCCTTCGAGATCAAGCATGCGCGGAGCGGCCTGAGCGATGGCGACATGGACGATGCGGGTGCTCACGGCTGCGTTGTACCACCGTCACGACTGCGACGCCATGTGCAACTATTCGGTTCCTGCCTACGGGACATAGGCAATAGCCTATTAGTTATCGGAGACCCATCATGTCTGCTGTCACTGAGCTTGAGATTGTCGGCCCCGTCGCGCCGGAGCGCGCACACCTGCTGTCCGACGATGCCCTCGCACTCGTGGCACAGCTGCAGCGAGAACTCGGCCCGCGCCGCGCCGAGCTGCTGGCCGCGCGTGCCGCGCGTCAGGAGCGCCTGAACGCCGGCGAGCGCCTCGACTTCCTGCCGGAGACCACGGCGATCCGTGAAGGCGAGTGGCACGTGGCCCCCGCCCCCGCCGACCTCATGAACCGCCGCGTGGAGATCACTGGTCCCGCCGAGGCGAAGATGATGATCAACGCCCTCAACTCAGGCGCGAAGGTTTTCATGTGCGACCTCGAGGACGCACTCTCGCCGCGGTGGACCAACGTGCTCGACGGCCAGGCCGCACTGCACGACGCGATCCGTCGGACGCTGGAGTTCACGAACGACGCCGGTAAGCTCTACACCCTCAACGACGAGACCGCCACGCTGATCGTTCGCCCGCGCGGCTGGCACCTCGAGGAGCGCCACGTACTGCTCGACGGCGAGCCTGTGGCGGGCGGCCTCTTCGACCTCGCGCTGTACATGACGCACAACGCCAAGGAACTGCTGGCCCGCGGCTCTGGTCCGTACTTCTACCTGCCCAAGCTCGAGTCGCACCTTGAGGCACGCCTCTGGAACGACGCGTTCGTGATCGCGCAGGAGGCCGTCGGCGTTCCGTACGGCACGATCCGCGCCACGGTCCTGATCGAGACGCTGCCCGCGGCCTTCGAGATGGAGGAGATCCTCTACGAGCTGCGGGATCACGCCTCGGGCCTGAATGCCGGCCGCTGGGACTACATCTTCAGCTCCATCAAGAAGCTCCACGCCCACCGCGACGCCATCTTGCCCGATCGCGCCTGCGTGACGATGGCCGTGCCGTTCATGCGCGCCTATACGCAGCTGCTCGTGCGCTCGTGCCACCGCCGCGGCGCGTTCGCGATCGGCGGCATGGCGGCGTTCATTCCGTCGCGCCGCGATGCCGCAGTCAACGAGATCGCCTTCACGAAGGTCCGCGAGGACAAGGAGCGCGAGGTCAACGGCGGCTGTGACGGCACCTGGGTCGCCCACCCCGACCTCGTACCGCTCGCCATGGAGATCTTCGATGCCGTGCTTGGCGACCGCCCCAACCAAGTCGACAAGCTGCGCGAGGACGTGATCCCCAACGCCGACGCGCTCGTCGCGCTGGGCGAGACGCCCGGTGCTATCACCGAGCAGGGCATACGCACCAACATCTCGGTCGGCACGCGTTACATCGCGGCATGGCTCGACGGTCTCGGTGCGGTCGCCATTGACAACCTGATGGAGGACGCGGCCACGGCCGAGATCTCCCGCGCTCAGCTCTGGCAGTGGCTGCACTTCGCCGTCGAGCTCGAGGACGGTCGCACGCTCACGCCCGAGCTGTACACGCAGTTGCGCGACGAGGAGCTGGCGAAGATCGGTGGACGGCACGAGGGACGCAACGGCGAGGCCGTCGACCTGCTTGACGAGCTCGTCACGCAGGAGCACTTCGAGGAGTTTCTGACGATCCCGGCTTACGCCAGGCTTGCGTAGCCCGGCCACGCCGCGCGCGTGACCTCCCAGATTCGATCAGTGCCCGTATCCGCAGGACCGAGAGCACGCTCGCAGGCGACTTCACCGATGAGCGCATAGCCGAGGCGTCGCGGCACGCCCTCGCTCGCCTCGTTCGTGATGTCGTGCGCGATGCGCACGTGATCGATCGCGGGATCGGCGAACGCGAGGTCGGTGGCAAGACCCGAGGCAATCGTCGCCAGCCCACGCCCCGTGGCGTGCGCGCCGAGCCAGTAGCCGACCTCAAGGCCCGTCGGTCCGATGCGGCGATGCAACCCGACGGCCCCCGCGATGATGCCCCGCTCGAAGATGCCGGCATAGAGATCGCCACCGTCATCCCACTCGGCATTCCACCCGACGATCGTCGCGGCCGGATCGCAGTCGGCTGGTGCCCAGAGGTCCAGCCACGCCATGCGCGGCCGTAGATGTGCGTCGGACGACAAGATCACCGCACGCAGCTCGGCACCGTCTTCTGGCCGCCACCGCCGCACCTCGACGTCGCCGTGCGTCGCCGCATCGGCGATGCGACGACTCACTCCGTCGGCACCTCAACCACCGCGAACGTGGCCAGCGCAATTGCGAGAATACGATCCTGGTCATCGCGCATCTTGCCCTCGGCGACGATCGTCCGGCGCCCGTGGTGCTGCACCTCACCCGTCGCCGTGATCGGTGTGCCGGGGATGACCGGGCGCGTGAGGTTCACCTTGATTTCGATCGTCACGGCACGCCGACCGGCCGGCAGGAGCGTATGTGCGGCTCCGCCAAGCGCGGAGTCCATCAGCGTCGTGACCCAGCCGCCGTGGACGAGGCCAATCTGGTTGAGATGACGCTCATCGGGGGTGGCGCCAAGCACCGCGCGTCCCTCGCCAAGATCCTGCACGTGCAGATCGGCGAGCACCGCCCACGGGCTCGGCGTGATCTGCCCGTCCTTGAGCTGCTGGAATAGCTCGAGCCCAGACAGAGAGGTGTGCTTCGGGTCGGTATCGCCAACCATGCGCGAACCGTAGCGGCCTAGACGGCCTGCACGTCTTGGACGAGCTGCGTCAGGCTCTTGCGCGCATCGCCGAACAGCATGCGGGTCTTGGGATCGTGGAAGAGCATGTTCTCAACACCAGCGAACCCGGAGGCCATCGAGCGCTTGAAGACGATGACGTGCTCGGCGTGATCCACCTCGAGAATCGGCATACCGTGCAAGGGACTGTCCGGATCGTCGCGTGCGGCGGGATTCACCACATCGTTGGCACCGATCACCAGCACCACGTCGGTCTGGGGGAAGTCCGGATTGGCCTCTTCCATCTCAAGAAGCTTGTCGTACGGCACGTCGGCTTCGGCGAGCAGCACGTTCATGTGCCCAGGCATGCGACCAGCCACGGGATGGATCGCGAACGTCACGTCGACCCCTCGCTCACCGAGAAGGTCGGCCAGCTCGCGCACCGGATGCTGTGCCTGCGCGACGGCAAGCCCGTAGCCCGGCACGATCACGACGCGACGCGCGTAGACGAGCTGCGCCGCGAGATCGGCGGGCGAAATCTCGAGCACCGGCAACGCCTCTCCACCGCTCCCACCGGACGCCGCGCCCGTGGCGCCGCCGCCGAACGCACCGAACAGGACGCTGGTCAGCGAGCGGTTCATCGCCTTCGACATCAACTGCGTCAGCATCGTGCCGCTCGCACCAACCAGCACGCCCGCGATGATGAGGAGCACGTTGCCAAGCGCGAAGCCCGTCGCAGCGGCAGCAAGCCCGGTGCACGCATTCAGAAACGCGATCACGACGGGCATGTCGGCGCCGCCAATCGGCAGTACGGCAGCCGCACCGAGGACGAGCGCGAGCCCCACCGCAACCCAGAGGACAGGATCGTTCACGTCGAGCGAGGCCCACACCGCGAGGGCGAGGATCACAATGCCGATGATCGCGTTGAGCACCTTCTGCGCCGGCCACGTGATGGGGCGTCCCGGGAGGAGCTCCTGCAGCTTGCCGAAGGCGATCAGACTGCCGGCAAACGAAACCGAGCCCACGACCGCCGAGAACATCACCGAGACGGCGGTCACCGCACCAAGGGACGTCTCGCCGAGCGCACCGTGGGCGTGATACTCCGAGATCGCGATCAGCGCCGCTGCGCCGCCGCCGAGACCGTTGAGGAGCGCGACCAGTTGCGGCATCGCCGTCATCTGGACGCGACGGGCGATCACCGCGCCGATCGAGCCACCCACGACTGCTGCGATGACGATCCAGGTGTAGTCGACGACGCGCCTATCGATCAGCGTCGCTGCAATTGCAATCGCCATGCCGATGGCAGCGACTTGGTTGCCACGACGCGCCGAGCGGGGTGACGACAGCCACTTGAGGCCGAGGATGAAGCACACCGCCGCCACGAGGTAGGCGAGCTGGATCAGATCGGCGCGACTCACTCTGCGCCTCCGTCCTTCGGCTCGGGACGTCGCTTGAACATCTGGAGCATGCGATCCGTGACTACGAAGCCACCGACGACGTTCGCGGCACCAAAGGCAACGGCGACGATGCCGCAGACGACTTCAATCGTGCCGCCGGCGGCAGCGCCCAGCACGAGGATCGCGCCGACGAGCACGACGCCGTGGATGGCGTTGGTGCCGCTCATCAGCGGTGTATGCAGCATCTGCGGCACCTTGGACACGACCTCGATGCCGACCCAGGCGGCCAAGACGAGGATGACCAGTTCGGTGATGAAGCTCATGCCCGGTCTGCTCCTTGGTCGGCGAGGCGCTGCAGGACGCGCTCCGCGGTGATGTGGCCATCGCGCGCCACGAGTGCCCCCGCGACGATTTCGTCGTCCCAGTCCGGCGCCAGAACGCCCTCGGGGCAGATCAACTGCAGGAACGCACGCACGTTGGCGGCGTAGAGATCGCTGGCGCTGCCGGGCATCGTCGCTGCCGGGTTCGAAGGGCCCAGGACGAGCACTCCGTCGACAAGGACCTCCTCGTCGGCGCGGGTACAGGCACAGTTGCCTCCCGTCGACGCAGCGAGATCCACGATGACCGCCCCACGCCGCATCGACGCGACGGCCTCCTTGGTGACCAACTCGGGCGCCGCAGCGCCTGGGATCTGCGCAGTGGCGATCACGACATCCGCGTCGGCACAGGCGCGCGCCAAGGCCTCCTGCTCCAATCGGTGCTGCTCTTCGTCGAGGCCGGTGGCGTACCCGCCAGCCTGCTCCTCGCCCGCGACGTCGATCGCGAGGAAGCGCGCACCGAGAGACTCAACCTGCTCTTTTACGGCAGGTCGCACGTCAAACGCGGTCACCACGGCACCCAGCCTGCGCGCCGTTGCGATCGCCTGCAGACCGGCCACGCCGGCACCGAGGACAAGGACATTCCGAGCCTTGACGGTGCCCGCTGCCGTCATCAGGAGCGGGAAGAGACGCGGCGAGCGCTCGGCGGCGAGCAGCACCGCATGGTATCCGGCGATCGTGGCCTGCGACGAAAGCGCGTCCATCGACTGCGCTCGCGTGGTGCGCGGCACGAATTCGAACGCGAACACCGTCGCACCCGACGTTGCGAGTTGCTGGAGCGCAGACGGGCTGCCGAGCGGATCGTGGAAGCCAAGCAGGGTGTGGCGCGACGTGATGCGCGCCTGAGCCTCGGGAGCGAGGGGGCCGACAGCGGCGATCACGTCGGCTTGGTCCAGTATCGCGTCGACGTCGTCGACGAGGTGCGCACCCGCCTCGCTGTAGTCGTCATCACTGTAGCCCGCAGCGACGCCGGCGCCACGTTGGATCACTACCGAGAGACCGTGCTGAATCAGCGCGGCCACGACGGCAGGCACAAGGGCCACGCGCTGCTCGTGCTTTTCCACCTCAAGCGGTACGCCGACGGTTGCTCCAGCCATGCCACCCTTTCGCTCGCCAAAGCGTGTCGGCTCACTCGCCGAATATCAGGTCACGAGAGTCGTGACATCCCGTGTCAACGGTTCCAGCCGGGCTGATCCCGATCGAGCAGGCGCTTCATCGCCGCAAACAGCGGAGGCGCCTCCTCGTCGGTGTTCTTCTCCCACTGGCTGTTGGTGAATTGCGCAACCTTTTTCGGCGCCAGCACCAGTTCGTCTCGTGTGGACTGCGCAAGGATCTGCACCTCGCAGGCGCGCTCAAGAAAGTACGTGCGCAGCCACGCCTGGGCCGGCGTCTTGCCGATCACGATGACACCATGGTTCTGCAGGAAGATGACGTTGGCGCCCTTGGCGACCGCCTTGGCCAGCCGCAGCCCCTCGCCATCACCTTCGACCTGGCCGCCGTACCCCAACGTGGCGACGGTGCCATAGAAACTCATGGCGTTCTGCGTCAGGCGCTGATTGAAGCCGCCCTTCGTGCACGCCACGGCCGATGCGTACGGCATGTGGGTATGCATGATGCAGCGCGCATCGGGTCGTGCGCGATGAATCTGCCGATGGATCTGCATGGCCGTAATCGCGCCGGAACCCTGGCCCTCAACGACGTTGCCGTCGAGATCGACGAGCACGATGTTGCTCGGCCGCATCTCAGACCAGTGCGGTCCGTACGCGTTGAGGAGAAAGAGGTCGTCGTGACCGTCGATCGCCAGCGAGTAGTGGTTGTCAATCGCCTCGTTGTAGCCATGCATGGCGGAGATACGGAACAGCGCGGTCAGATCCTCGCGACCCTGCGCGAGCACCTTCTTATCAACGGTGTGGGAAGCCATAGGGGCAACCTACCACGCGCCCGCGGTCACGCCAATGCAGGTCAGACAGCGAACGGAGCGCACTGCAGCGCCGAGGTGTTGCCGGACGCATCCCTCGACGTCATGCACCACACGTACGCGCCGAACGGGAGCGAGTTGGGCACGCGCCACGAGACGACGGCGTTCTTACCGGGCGGATTGAGTGCCACCTTCGTCGAGAAGCGCTTCAAGACGGTGCCACCACGCGTACGCCGAATAGAGATCGTCTCGCGCGTGGGACCGGTCTCGCCGAGGATGCGATAGGTGAACTTCGCGTAGGACTTGGCGTCCATACGAGTGCGCGACATGCGCACGCGAGGCGGGGACTGATCCGCGGCGGCGCTCCAGGCCTTCTCGTCGCCGGTGAGGAGCGGCGTGATCCACGACGTGAGCGTCGCCACGCGCGTATAGAGCCCCGGGCGCCCAGCTGCCGCGCACTCGTACCCCCACGAGACGACGCCAGCGAGGATCGTGGCGCCCGACCCATTGAGAACGGTCAGGGGCCCACCACTGTCGCCCTGACACGAATCGATGCCCCCAGCCGCGAACCCCGCACAGACCATCGCCTGCGCTTCGCCGATGGAGACCTGATCACTCGTGGAGCACTCGGCGTCCGAGACGATCGGCACCGACGCCGTCAAGAGGACCTCCGTCGTACCACCCGACGCAGAGGTGAGCCCCCAGCCCGCGATACGAGCCATCACTCCGGCGGCGTAGAAGGGCGCATCGGCAGTGGTTGCGAGTGGCAGCGGTGCGTACGGTAGATCAACGCTCGTCCAGAGGAGCGCGGCGTCACCCGGGCCGCCTTCCGACCCGCGCGTGCGGTTGTAGCTCGGATTGACGGCAATACGAACCACGTCAAACTCCGTGCCGTCTGCGGAACGAAGATCGGCGCGACCGGCGACACCGCTGATCTGGCCGGGCTTGATGGTGTTCTGCTTGTCCACCACGCAGTGCGCGGCCGTCAGGATGAAGTGCGGGCCCACAATCGTGCCCCCGCAAGACCAGGAGTTGCCCGCCCCGAGATCGGCCTCGAGGTAGACCGCCCACGGCATGTCCGTCATGGCAACCGGTTGGCCGCCGACGACGCGGACATGCGGCTGCGCGGCTGCGGCCGGCAGAGCCGCAGCGAGCATCGCGACCAAGATCGAGAGGAGCACCAGGTGACGAAACAGACGCATTGCGCGAACTGTATGCGTCACGAGCCTCTCGATGGGCTGGACGAAAGCGTGCTCACATGCCACGGTGCAGTCATGGCCACGCGGATCCTCTTCGCCGTGCTCGCGCTCGGACTGCTTGTTGTCGCGTGGGCCGCGTGGAATGGCGGTCAACGCATTCCCGCGATTGGGGCCGCCATCATCGGCATCTGGATGGCATCACTGGCTGCCGGCGGGCTGCGCCGCCGCCGCAGCTGAGGCAAGAGACCCGCTGCCTACGGCGAACGATCGACTGTGGCACTCCTGACCGATCCGATTGAGCAGTACCTCACGGCACTCAGCGCGCGTGGCGCCAGTCCGCAGACGCTTCGCGCGTACCGCGCGGATCTCCGTGACTACTGCGACTGGCTCGAGTCTCGCGCCGCCGATCCGACACGCGCCACCCGTGCCGACGTGCGCGCCTACGCGGCCGATCTCGCCGCCCGCGAGCTCGCCGCCGCGACCCGCGCCCGCAGGCTGTCGGCTGTCCGGGGATTCCATCGACGACTCGCCGGCGAGAGCGATGGCGACCCTGCCGCAGAGATCCCAGGGCCAAAGCGCCAGCGTCGCCTCCCGGTCGTGCCACCAACGCGCGACACGACACGCATGCTCGATGTCGCATGGCCTGATAGCGCACTCGGCCTGCGCGATCGAGCCCTGCTCGAACTGCTGTATGGCGCCGGCCTGCGTGCCGCAGAGGCTTGCGCGTTGGATCTGTCGAGCCTCGATAACCGCACGCTTCGCGTACGCGGTAAAGGCGGCAAGACGCGGCTGGTCCCGATCGGCGAGCCAGCCAGCGACGCCGTCAACGCCTGGCTCGCGCGTGGCCGCCCAGAACTCGTCACTGCCGATTCCCCACCGGCCCTCCTGCTGTCTACACGCGGCAAGCGGCTCGATACATCGGGTGTGCGCCGCGCCTTGCACAAGCGCCTGCGCGCAGTCGGCCTCGAGGGGCATGGCCCACACGCCTTGCGCCACGCCTATGCCACACACATGCTTGAGGGCGGCGGTGATCTGCGAGCAATTCAGGAACTCCTCGGCCACGCCTCGCTTGCCACGACCGAGATCTATACCCATCTCGGACTTCCTCACCTACGTCGCGCCCACGCGCAGGCCCATCCTCGCGGTGACGGGCAACCCGACGGCTGACACCGCCGGGGCCCTATCATGCTGTTCCGATGGCGATGACCCGCGACCGATTGACGAGCACCGAACGGCTGCTGGCCTGCGCGATCTGCGAGCGAACGATCCTGCTTGGCGAAGAACCACTGCGCTTCAGCCGCCACGGCCACACGCGCACAGTCTGCCGACTCTGCGCCTCCGAGGCGCGTGCTGACGGCTGGGTCGAGGAGGGTCGAGCTGCGCCACCCCCCGTTGATACCCGCCGCGAGAGCGTCCTCGAACGTCTGCGCCGACGTACGTCCGCGGAGGCCATCGATCTGCACGATCCGATCCGCGCGCCGAACGGCCTCGGGACGGCAGACGAGCTGGCCCGCGCCACGACCATGCTGATCAGCGTTGAGACATTCAACGCCAGCCCCTATCGCGGCACCGTTTCGGGCATCTCCAAAAGCCTCGGCCAGGCTCGCGTGAGCGTCGTGGCCTTCGGCGGTCGCCGGCCGGGTGCGGCCGTCACGATCGTCTGGGATCTCTCTTGGTACCGGTATCTCGTGGAACCAGGCGGCGTCCCGGCCGTTCGCCTCGACGAGCGTGGTGACTCCCTCGCCGAGCTCGCGCCGCGCTGGCGCGACTGGAACGCCATCGCGCTTCCTGACGGATCGGTCCAGCTCGAGATTCGCCCGCCGGTTCGGCCAGGCGCAGTGCCGCCGCGATAGATGGGTTACGACTGCGCACACCGCGCAACCGCCCATCCCGTGCAGACCCTCACACCCACCTTCGCCGACCTCCCCGCCGTCGCCTTCGCCGTCGATAGCGCACTCGTCGTGACGGAACTCACAGGCGGTACCGCGCTCGCCGGTTCGGTCGAGCTCTCTGAGGGGCTTGATCTGAACAGCCGACATGCACAGCTGGCACCCGCACTCCGTGAGGCCATCGCCGGCCACACGATCCGTCGGCGCGTCGTCCTCGATGGCACAGCGCTGTTGCTCGACGCCCGTCCTCACGACGACGGTGCGCTCGTGGTGCTGCTCGCGCTTGATCGCGACCACCAGGCACCGGTCGCCCTGACCGATCGCCAACTCGAGATCCTGCACCTGCTCTGCCTCGGGCTTCCCTCCCGCGAGATTGGCCGTCGCCTCTGGATTGCCGAGACCACCGTCGAGAATCACCTACGCGGCATCTATCGCCGCCTGTGCTGCACGACCCGTGCCGAGGCGGTCAGCCGCGCATTTCGGCTCGGGATCGTCGATGCGGCCATACTCGACGCCGTCGACCAGCCCGCCTAGCGTCGCGGTACACTCGCCGCATGGCGACGACTGAGACCTCCACCGCCTCTCCCGGTTCGACGGGAGAGGACGCGCGCTATCGCACAACCAGCTACTGGCACGACTCGGTACCCGGCTCCCTCACGCAGCGCGCCCCGCTGCCCGGCGACACCCAGGCAGATATCGCCATCGTCGGCGCGGGCTTCACGGGGCTGTGGACGGCCTACTACCTCACCGAGCTCGACCCAACGCTGCGCATCGTCATCGTGGAGCGGGAGATTGCCGGGTTTGGCGCCTCCGGTCGTAACGGTGGCTGGTGCTATGGCGGCCTCCCCGGCAGCCGCGCGCGCTTCGTCAAGGATCACGGCCACGACGCAGTCATGCGGTACGAGCGAACGTGCTTCGAGACGGTCGACGTCATTGGCGCGGCGCTCGTAAAGGAGGGCATCGACGCCCAGTACTTCAAGGGCGGTTGGTCTACGCTCGCGATGACACACGTGGGCCTCCAGCATGCCCAGCATGCCGTTGAGGCGCACCATGCGTTCGGCCACACGGACGCCGATTACCGGCTGCTCTCCGCCGACGAGACGCTCGCGAGGACGAACGTGCCCGGAGCGCTCGGCACGGTCTTCTGCCCACATGCCGCTCGCATCCACCCCGCCCGTCTGGCGCGCGGGCTCGCCGACGTCGTCGAGCGCCGTGGTGTCGGCATCTACGAGGGCACGAACGTCACGAAGATCGAGCAGGGCCGGGTGCTCACGGACCGCGGCACCGTGCACGCCGAGATCGTCATTCGTGCCACGGAGGGTTTCACACCCGAGCTCAAGGGAGAAAAGCGCCAGCTGATGCCCTTCGCCTCCTGCATGGTCGCGACCGAGCCGCTGCCGCAGTCCGTTTGGGACGAGATTGGCTGGAACGGTCGCGAGGTTCTCTCCGATGGCCGTCGACTGTTCATCTATTCGCAGCGCACGGCCGACGATCGCATCGCCCTCGGCGGCCGCGGGCATCCGTACATCTTCGGCAGTCGCCTCGAGACGAAGTTCTACGACCTGCCCGTGCATGACCGACTGCAGGGCGTCATCGCGAAGCTCTTCCCTGCTGCGGCCGACGCCAAGATCACTCATACGTGGGGCGGCGTCCTCGGCATCCCGCGCGACTTCCAATCGTCCGTCGGACTCGATCGCCGCACCGGCATGGGCTGGGCCGGCGGCTACGTCGGCGACGGCGTGGCGGTCACGAACCTCGCCGGCCGTACGCTCGCCGACCTGATCCTGCAGCGCGACACGGACATCACCACGCTGCCGTGGGTCAACCACCACTCGCGCAAGTGGGAGCCGGAGCCGGCCCGGTGGATCGCCGCCAACGGCTCACTCAAGCTGCTCCGCATCGCCGAGGCACAGGAAGAGACCGGCACGAAGACCTCGCGCGCCGGCACGTTCGTCGACTGGCTGACCGGACACTGACGCACGGCTTTGCTTTGGTGCCAGGCACCAAAGCAAAGCCGAACGTCAGGATCGTTAGACGCCGGCGACCCAGGTGCGCGTGACCAGTTGGCAGGAGCCCGCCAGCATGATCGCGGCGGCCAGGTGCTCGTCGGCGACGCCGAGGATCTCGTCGTTGTCGAGATCGAGCGCGATCAGGTCGGCGGGAGCGCCGACCGCGATGCGCGGCATGGGCAATCCGAGCGCACGCGCGCCCGCGTCCCACGAGGCCTCAAGCAGGTAGCCGGCCGGGCCGGGATCGCCCTTGCGGACCAGGACGTTGCGCTGCCCGGCGGTGCGACGAGCCATTGCCTCCAGCTCGCGCGCCTCGACGATCGGGTCGAGAATCGTGTTCGAGTCGGAGCCGAGTGACACCGAGATGCCGCGCTCGAACATCCGCTTGACCGGCGCGTAGCCGTCGCCGAGGTTGGCCTCGGTCGTCGGGCACACGCAGACGCCCGCCTTACGCGCGGCGAGCAGGTCGAGCTCGGCGTCATCGCAGTGCGTCCCGTGCACGATCACCGTGCGGTGGTCGAGCGCACCCGCCTTGTCGATCACCTGGACGGGACGCAGGTCGTACCACTCGAGCGACTCGCGGATCTCGCGCGGCTGCTCATCGGCGTGGATGTGCAGCGGCAACTCGTGCTTGCGGGTGTACTCGCTGATCGCCGTGAGCCACTCAGGCGAGACGGCACGCATGGAGTGCGGCGCCGAGCCGACGGTCACGAGTGGGCGATCCTCCGCCCAGACGCGCATCGACTCCAGGCGCGCGAGGTACGCCTCGACGCTCGGATCGCAGAACCGCCGCTGACCCGGCGTCGGCTCGATGTCCTTGCCGCCGCGTTCGTAGGCCACGAGCAGCATCACGATGCGCAGCCCTTCGGCCTCAGCCGCCTCGCAGACGGCTTCCGACAGCGCGTTCGGATTGTCGTAGTACGTGCCGTCGGGCTGATGGTGCACGTAATGAAACTCACCCACGCTGGTGGCACCGCTGGCGCGCATCTGGCGGTAGCAGCGGCGCGCCACGTCGTGGATCTTCTCCGGCGTCATGCTGCCGGCCTGGGCGTACATCTCGTCGCGCCACGTCCAGAAGTCGTCGTCGGGATTGGCCGGGTCGATCCGCTCGACGGCACCGCGCAGGTCGCGCTGGAAGGCGTGCGAGTGCGCGTTGACGAAGCCGGGCAGCAGCGCAGAGCGCGTGAGACGCAGTGCGTCAGCAGGCGCGTCGGCAGCGGGGACAACGGCGCTGATCATGCCGTCCTCCAGCTGCACGGCGATATCGCGGCGGACGCCATCGGCGTCGAGGACGAGGTCGGGCAGGAGCCAGGTCATGTGGTGATCCCCGGGAGGTCGAGGCCGCCGCTCTTGGCAGCCTGCTTGGCGATGTCGTAACCGGCGTGGGCGTGGCGCATGACGCCCGTACCGGGGTCGTTCCAGAGGACGCGCTCCACGCGGAACGCTCCCTCTTCCGTGCCGTCGGCGACGACCTGGGCGCCCGAATGGATCGAGCGGCCGATGCCGACGCCGCCGCCGTGATGCAGCGCCACCCAGGCGGCGCCTGAGGCGACGTTGAGCATCGCGTTGAGCACGGGCCAGTCGGCGATCGCGTCGGAGCCGTCCATCATGCCCTCCGTCTCGCGGTACGGCGAGGCGACAGAGCCGGAATCGAGGTGGTCGCGGCCGATCACGAGCGGCGCCGAGACCTCGCCCGAGGCGACGAGCTCGTTGAAGCGCAGACCGGCACGATGGCGATCGCCGTGGCCGATCCAGCAGATGCGCGCCGGCAGGCCCTGGAAAGCGATCTTCTCCTGCGCACCGTCGAGCCAGCGCTGCAGGCGCTCGTTGTCAGGGAACAGCTCGCGCATCGCGTTGTCGGTGACCGCGATGTCGTTCGGGTCGCCGGACAGCGCGGCCCAGCGGAACGGGCCAATGCCGCGGCAGAACAGCGGGCGTACGTAGGCCTCGACGAAGCCGGGATAGTCGAAGGCGTTCCTCAGGCCGCCAGTCCGTGCCTCGGTCCGCAGCGCATTACCGTAGTCGAATACCTCGGCGCCACGGGCCTTGAATTCGATCATCGCCTGCACGTGGCGGACGATCGACTGTCGGGCCAGGTCGATGTACTTGTCGGGATGCACCTCGCGGAGATCCTCGGCACCCTCGACGCTGAAGCCCACGGGGATGTAGCCGACGAGCGGGTCGTGTGCCGATGTCTGGTCGGTGACGATGTCGGGCAGGAAGTTGCGCTCGAGGAGTGCGGGCAGCACCTCGGCGGCGTTGCCAAGCAGGCCGATCGAGACGGCCTCGCCGTTGGCACGCGCCTCCTCGACGCGGGCGATCGCCTCGTCGATATCGTCGTAGCGCTCGTCGCAGTAGCGCTCCCGAATGCGCCGATCGATGTGGTCGGCGTCGATCTCGACGCACAGCGCGACACCACCGTTGAGGGTGACGGCGAGCGGCTGGGCGCCACCCATGCCGCCGAGGCCAGCGGTCAGCACGATGCGTCCCTTGAGCGACCCGCCAAACCGCTGCTCGGCGATCGCCGCGAACGTCTCATACGTGCCCTGCACGATGCCCTGCGAGCCGATGTAGATCCACGAGCCGGCCGTCATCTGGCCGTACATCGTCAGTCCCATCGCCTCGAGGCGCCGGAACTCCTCCCACGTGCCCCACTCGGGCACGAGCAGCGAGTTGGCGAGCAGCACGCGCGGCGCGAGCTCGTGCGTGCGAAAGACGCCGACGGCACGCCCCGACTGCACGAGCATGGTCTCGTCGTTCTCAAGGCGCTTGAGCGTCTCCACGATCTTGTGAAAGTCGGGCCACGAGCGAGCGGCCTTGCCCGTACCGCCATAGACGACCAGCTTCTCCGGTGCCTCGGCGACATCCGGATCGAGGTTGTTCATCAGCATGCGGAGCGCGGCTTCCTGAAGCCACCCCTTGCAGGTGAGCTCCGTACCGCGCGGTGCGCGTACGACCGGGGGTGCTTCCGACATGCCGACTCCTTCAGGCGCTAGACGGGACAGTCATCTGCCCGTATAGCGGCAGCCTACCGTGCGTATCCGAACGCGCGACAGATCGTCGCGTCCCAAAGCAGCCTCTGGCTATACTCCCGTTCCACGCGGATGTAGCTCAGTTGGCTAGAGCGTCGCCTTGCCATGGCGAAGGTCGTGGGTTCGAGCCCCATCATCCGCTCTCGTGAAAGCCCCGCTTCGGCGGGGCTTTTCTCGTTCTCGGGGCACGACCCAGCGAGCAGTCGCGCCGGTTGCATACCGCTCGCGCGTCGGGATACCATCGGGATCCGACGGGCGGTCGCGGCGACGCTCCCCACCCACGACCAGGGAGCAGCCCTTGAACGCATTCGACGGAACGCTCGATGCCGTGCTGCACCGCGCGGTGGGTGACGGGGAGCGCCTCGCAGGCGCCGTCGCGATGGTCACAAGCCGCGAGCAGACGCTCTACAGCGGCAGCGTCGGAGTCCGCAGCCTCGGCGCCGACGCGCCGATGACGACAGACACGGTGTTTGCCCTGTTCTCCGCGACCAAGCCGCTAACGGCAACCGCCGTGCTGCAATGCGTGGAAGAGGGGCTGCTCAATCTCGACGCACCCGCGTCGCAGTATGTGCCGGCGATCGGCGACCTCCACGTGTTGGTCGGCTTCGATGCGGATGAGCAACCCGTCTTGCGTGCGCCGTGCCGTGAGATCACGACGCGGATGCTGATGCTGCACACCGCTGGTTTCGCCTACGACGTCTTCAACGAGTCCTACAGCCGCCTCACGAAGCTCGGGTTCATGCCGTCCGTCGGGTCGGCGCAAATGGCCTCACTGATGTCCCCGCTGCTCTTCGATCCCGGCGAGCGCTGGGAGTACGGGATCAGCATGGACTGGGCGGGGCTCGTCGTCGAGGCTATTCGCGGCCAGCGGCTCGGCGACGTGATGGCCGAACGCATCTTCGGCCCGCTCGGCATGATCGACACGGGCTTCACGTGCTCACCGTCAATGCGCTCTCGCCTCGCGACGATCCACGCGCGCGGCGACGGCGTCCTCGTGCCGCTCGAGCTCGAGCCGCTTACGGACCCCGAAGTGCACATGGGTGGCAGTGGTCTCTACTCCACCGTGGCCGACTACATGCGATTTCTCCCCGTCTGGCTGGGTGACGGAACGGCGCTCGGCCACACCGTGCTGCGCCCCGAGACGATCGCCTTCGCTGTGGAAAACGGACTGCAGGGAGATCAACGCGTCGTTGGGCTGCCCTCGACCGACCTCACCCTGTCGCGCCCCGTCGAGTTCTTCCCCGGCCTGAACAAGTCGTGGGCGTACAGCTTCATGGTGAACGACGAGGACGCACCGACCGGGCGTGCTGCTGGTTCGCTCGCCTGGGGCGGCCTCGCAAACGTGTTTCTCTGGATCGACCGCCGCAATAGCCTCGGCGGCGTGTGGGCAACGCAGCTCCTGCCGTTCTGCGACGACCACGCGCTCGGCGCGTATCTCGAATTCGAGACGGCCGTCTACGCGGGCGGCATGCCGCAGCAGCGCGACGCGGGCTAGCTCAGCTGCTCGCGCCCGTGCGGCGCATCCCAATCGAGCGCCGGGCCGGCCGGGATGATCCCCGTCGGATTCAGCTGCAGATGGGTCGTGTAGTAGTGCGTCTTGATGTGGTCGAGCCAGACGGTTTCGGCGACATCCGGCTGCTGGTACAGGTCGCGGAAGTACGGCCCGAGGTTCGGGTAGTCGCTGATGCGGCGGATGTTGGTCTTGAAGTGGCCGACGTACACGGGGTCGAAGCGTGCCAGCGTCGTGAAGAGGCGCCAATCGACCTCGGTGATCGCGGGCCCCATCAGATAGCGACGCGTGGCCAGGCGCTCGTCGAGCTCGTCGAGCATGGCGAACAGCTCGCTGACGGCCTCATCGTACGCCTCCTGCGTGCTGGCGAAGCCGCTCCGGTAGACGCCGTTGTTGACCGCGTCGTAGATGCGCTCCTCGAGTGCGTCGATCTCGGCGATCAGCTCCTGCGGGCGCAAGTCGAGGCGCACGTCGGTGAAGGCGTCGAAGGCCTTGTCGAGCATGCGCATGATGAGGGCGGACTCGTTGCACACGATCGTGCGGGTCTCGCGATCCCACATCGTCGGGACGGTGACGCGCCCCTCGAACGCCGGGTCGGCGATCGCGTACGCCTCGGAGAGGAAGCGGAAGCCCTCGTACGGCTCAGCGTCGGAGCCGACGGGATCGCCGAACCCCCAGCCACGCTCGTCCCGGTAGGGATTGACCGCGACCATCGGCACCACGTCCTCCAGGCGCTTGAGCCGGCGCACGATGATCGCGCGGTGCGCCCACGGGCAGGCATACGACACGTAGAGCACATACCGGTCCTTCGTGGCCGGGTAGTTCGTCGTGCCGTTGGGGCAGACGTGATCCAAGAACCTGCTCTGTTGTCGGACAAAGCGCCCCACTGGATCGGTCTCGCGCGGAAACTGGGCCGGAATGCTGCTCATTGAGCCACCGTAGCGCGGCGAGTAGGATGGCGCGGATATGCGCATCACGAACCTTCGTCTCGCGATCCTCATCTGCGCCCTCGGCGCAATGTCCGAGGCGCTGTTCTACACCGCGCTCGCGCCGATGCTCACGACACTCGACGACGAGTTCGGCTTCAAGCAGGACAAAGCGGGCCTGCTCGTCGCGGGCTTCGCAATCGGATACTGGCTCGGGGCCTACCCGGCCTATCGGCTTGCCGCGCGCTTTGGGCCACGCGCCACCGCGACGATCGGCATCGGTATGGTGGCCATCGCGACCTTGGGTTTCGCGGTTGGCGATACCTTCGCGGTACTGATGGTCGCCCGCATCATCGTGGGCGCCGGCAGCGTGACGGCCTACACCGGACTCCTCGCGGCAGCCGGTGCGATGGCCGGCAGTGAACAACGCGGCGGGGCGATCGGGACCGTCTACAGCGGGTCGGCCGCAGGCTCGGCAGTCGGCCCGTTGATCGGTTCGCTGGCCGTGGAATTCGGACGCGCTCCGGTCTTCACGGTCGTGGCAGGTGGACAGGCGGTCGTCGCAGCCCTCCTCACCCGGCTGCCGACGGTACCGAACACGGAGCACGCACCGATGCGCGAGATGTGGTCGTACCTTTCCTCGAAGAAGGTGCGCACCGGCCTCTGGATCACGTCGGTCCCGGGCTTCGCACTCGGTGTGCTGACGCTGTCGGGGACGTACCGTCTCGACGAGATCGGAGCAGGCTCGACGATCATCGCGATCGCCTTCAGCGGTATCGCCGTCATCAATGTCTTCGTCGCCCCGCGCATCGGCAAGGCCAGCGATCGCCTTGGGCGTCGCAAGCCGCTCATGCTCGCGTTGGTCGTAGCGGCCATCGCGATCTTCCTGATCGTCGCCGTGGCGTTCGAGGTCTCGACCGTCGCCTTGATCGCCATTGCCGGCGCGTTCCTGCTGGCCGTCGCCGGTCCAGGCCTCGCACTCGTCGGTGACGGCATCAGCGACCTGGGCGGGGATCCTGCCCACGGCACCTTCCTGATGAACGTCACGTGGGGCCCCGCTGCCGCCCTTGGCGCCATCAGCGCAGGCCTCGTGCACGGTTCCGTCGGAGCCGAGCGCGCACTGCTGCTGCTCTGCGTGGTGGCCGTCGTCTCGCTGGTGATCGTCCGCCGACTGAGATAACTCAGCCGCGCAGGCGCGCCCGCCACACCTCTTCGACAGGCCACTGCGAGGCCCACTCGCCCGTGACGTACGGGAAACGCGTCGTGGCATCTGCCGAGACGTAGAGCTCGATCAGCTCCTCCAGCTCGAAGCCACTCTCGCGCAGGATGCGGATCTGCTCGCCGTGCGACACGTGGAACTCCACGGCATCCTCGTCCGGCCAGTCGAACACGCCCATGCCGCGTTGCGGTCGCATCAGCTCGGTCCCTACGACGTCATCGGCGAGATCACCGACGCAGAGCATGCCGATCACCGAACCGACGAGGAAGATGAGCTCGCCACCAGGCCGCAGGATGCGCGCTGCCTCCGGAATCCAGACGTGCGGATCGCACCAGATGCTCGCGCCGAACTCGGAGATTGCCAGGTCGAACGAATCGTCGGCAAACGGCGTCCGCTCCGCGTTGCCGTGCAGCAGCGGGAACTCCAGTGCGTGAGCTGCTTGCAGCCGGCGGGCAGTCGCGAGCTGCTCCTCGGAGATATCGATACCCGCGGGCCGCGCTCCACGCCGCGCGAGCCACGCCGACACGTACGCCGTGCCGCACCCGAGCTCGATCGTGTCCAACCCCTCCACCGACGCAGGCAAGACGCCGACCTCCACGTCCGGCACGCCGAAGATGCCCCAGTGCGGCTCGCTCGACCAGGCCTCCTCGCCGGCCACAGCGAAGCTCGCCGCTCGACCGTTCCAGTACCGCGCATTCGCGGCAACGTGCTCGGGCAGGTCGGTCACGCGTCGGGACGCCAGAGGCCGGCGATGGCCGCCTCCGCGATCGCCTCGGCACTGAGGTCGAGCCACTCGTAGACCTCAGGCTGCGAGCCGCACTGGCCGAAGCGGTCAACACCGAGCGGGATCAGCGGTGCCGCGAATGCCGCCCCGAGGAACGACAGCGCGTGCGGTGCCGCGTCATGCACGGTGACGAGCGGCACGCCGCGCTCCTCGGGCAGCACGAGACGCTCGAGAATCGACGGGTCGCTCAGGCGTCCGCTCCGCAGCGTGTTCGTCCGCGTCCGGAGTGCGCGGAACAGGCGATCGGGACTCGTCACGTTGACAATCGATGCGCCGATGTCCTCGGCGGCGAGCAACTCGCGTGCCGCCAGCGCCTGCGGAATCATGGCACCGCACGCGGCGATCACCACGCGCGAGCCAGGTCCGCCGACCTCGGCCTCAGCCAGGCGGTAGCCGCCAGCCAGCACGTCGTCGCGTAGCGACGCGCGGTCGCTGCGCTCCAGGAGACCGGTGAAGGCATCCTGCGCGACCGGCGTGGTCGACAGGCGCAGGTAGTGGGCCTCGCCATCGGGCAGCACGATGTCGCGCAGGCCGTGGAGCATCACCCACTCGGTTTCGAGGGCGTAGCAGGGCTCCCACATCGTCAGGCCTGGCAACTCCATACCGATCGAGGCGGTGATCGACGACTGGTGCGCGCCACCCTCACGGGACAGCGAGACGCCGGACGGCGTACCCGCGAAGACAAAACGGGCGCCGGAGTAGACCGAGTAGATCAGCGCATCGAGACCGCGGCAGACGAACGGGTCGTAGACCGTGCCGACCGGCAGCAGCTGGTGGCCATGCAACTCGGCGCCGAGGCCGAGCTGGCCGAGCAGCAGGAAGAGGTTCATCTCCGAGATGCCGAGCTCGATGTGCTGGCCCTTCGGCGACGGCTCCCACTTGAGCGGGCCCGCGTCTTCAATCTCGAAGACCTCCTCGATCTCGGGGCTGAACACGCCGCGCTTGTTGATCCAGCCACCCAGACCCGTCGAGATCGACACGTCGGGACTGGTCGTGACGATGCTGCGCGCGACCTCCTCGACGTTGGCGATGTCCTGCAGGACGCGGGCAAACGCATCCTGGCTCGACGTCTTGCGCGACGTGACCGGGCCAAACTCGTTCGGGATCGCGTACGGGTCGACACGCTTTGGCGCCGCGGCATGCTGCTCGCTCAGGCGCTCGGCCGAGGCCACGCAGACACGCCCTGCGGCAGAGTCGGACGCGAAGCCCGCCCACTCGTCGCTGGGATCGGCGAGCTGCGACCGCAACTCGTCGATCTGCGGCGTGGAGAGAATTGCGGAGTGGTTCATGGGATGCCCGGCCATCGGGAGCCCCCACCCCTTGACGGTGAAGGCGAAGATCACGGTCGGGCGCGTCGGGTCGGCGTCGGCGCGGTTCAGCGCCGCAATCATGTCGCCGAGATCGTGCCCGCCGAGGTCGCCAATCAACTCGGGCAACGCGGCATCCTCGTAGGCCTCGAGCACCCGCCCGAGCGCCGTACGGTCGCCCGCCGGAGCGTTCTCGACCACGAGCTTGCGAATGTCGGCGCCACTCTTGCGCAGCAGGCTCTGATACTCGGGATTCGGCATCTCATCGATGCGGCGCTCGAGCGCGTCGCCGCCCTCGCGCGCAAAGGCCTCGCGCAGCTTCGAGCCGTACTTGACGATCTCGACCTGCCAGCCGTGGTCGCGGAAGACGTGCGTGAACTCCTGCGAGCGCACGCCGGGGATCACACGGTCGAGGCTCTGGCGATTGAAGTCGACGATCCAGGTGAGCTGACCGAGGCCACGCGCAGCCGGATCGGCGAGCGCCTCCCAGACGTTGCCCTCGTCGAGTTCGGCATCGCCCATCAGCGCCACGAAGCGGCGACCCGGCTCAGCATCGAAATGCGCGTTGACGTAGCGATCGACAACGCTGGCAAAGAGCGGAGCCGCCGCTCCCAGCCCCACGGACCCGGTCGAGAAGTCGATCGGATCGGGATCCTTCGTGCGCGACGGGTACGACTGCAGCCCACCGAACGCCCGCAGCGTCGTGAGGTACTCGCGATCCAGACGACCGAGCAGGTAGTTGATCGAGTGCAGCACCGGCGAGGCGTGCGGTTTGACGGCGACGCGGTCACCCGCCTTGAGCCAGTGGAAATACAGTGCGGTCATCGCCGTCACCATCGACGCCGAGGAGGCTTGGTGGCCGCCGACCTTGAGGTCGTCGTCGGACGGACGCTCATGGTTGGCGTAGTCGATCATGCGCGTCGCCAGCCAGAGGACGCGTCGCTGGATCGCGTCGAGCGTCTCCAGTTCGTCGGCAGGCAGTTCAGTGCGCGGCGGAGAGATGGCCATGGCGAAAGCCTACTCGCTGCCCCAGCGCTTCGACAGCGCGTCTACCTCGCACAACTACCCGCAATCCCCCACGCTGTGGGCAACGATGCACTCGCGGATGTCAAAGCCCGTCAGCAATGCGCGACGCACGGCGCAGCTCTCGGCGACCTTGTCGAGTCGATCCCGTTGCTCGTCGGTGATCGGCTTCTCAAGGTTGATTGTGAGGCGGAACTCGCGCGGCTCGGCTTTCTGCTCGTACTCCACGTCCACGCGGATCCCGCCGACATCCCATTCCTTGGTGCGCACGTAGGCCGAGACGGCCGTGGCGGTGCAGGCCGCGAGGGCAGCGACGAGCAACTCGTGGGGCGAAGGGCCCTCGTCGGTCCCGCCGAGATGCTCGGGCTCATCGGTGATGACATGAAAACGGCCGTCGACGAGGACGTCCTGCTTGAGGAGGCGCGGCGTGGAGCGGGCAGAGGCGATTAGGGTCATGGCTGCAGCCTAGTGCCACGCGGATCCCACCGCCGACCTCGTCAGGCAGCCGCGGCTCTGGTACCGTCGCGCCACGTCATCGGCACCACACCGGTGCCCCTCCCGGAGGTTCCGCATGTTCCTGCTGCTCGGTCGTTACACCGCCCCGCTCGACGAGGTCGACCCCCACCGCGACGGCCACGTGGCTTGGGTGCAAGAGCACGCCGGCGCGGGCCATTTCCTCGCTGGCGCACTCGAGGAGGGTGGCGCAGGTGGTGCGATCGTCGCGAAGGCCGGCAGCCGCAGCGAAGTCGAGGCCTGGATTGCCGCCGACCCGTTCATCATCAACGGCGTCTTCGAGTACGACGTCCGCGAGTACTCGGTCGCGTTCGCCGCACCGGGCGTCGAGGGCCTGCAGGACTAAGCACGCACGGCGGCGAGGTACGCGCGGATCGCGGCCTCGTCGTCGAACGTGCCAGCCGAGATTCCAATCGCGGTGGCACCTGCGTCCAGCCACGCTCGCGCCACCGAAGGGTCAGCCGTGAACCCGCCGTTGGGATACGTGCGCAAATCCGGATAGACCGCCAGCAGTGCCTTGAGGTACGGGATGCCCACGACCTCGGCGGGATAGATCTTGACCATCGGCGCCGCCAGCGACTGATAGACCTCGGTGGGCGTCATCGTGCCGGGTACCGGGACGATCCCCTGTGCCAGGGCCTCGTCGATCAACGCCGGGAAGGTACCTGGTGCGAAGACGACCGAGGCGCCCGCTGCTGCCGCCCGGCGGACATCGTCGCGCGTGCGCATCGTGCCGACCCCGACGGCGACGCCCTCGGCGACGAGCGCGCGGGTAGCGCGGTGGACGTCGGCGGTACTCGTCGTCAGCTCGACGATGGTGGCCCCCGCCGCCACCCAACGACGGGCCGACGCGAGCGCCGCACGCCACGAGGAGTCGCGGATGACGGGGATCGCGCGCTGCCGCGCCATGCGATCCACCACGCGGAAGTGGGCGGTGTTCGGCAGACCATCCTTCGTGCTGCCGGTGGCAGCGTCGGCCGTCCTCGCGCCGATCATCCCCGCGGCGACCACACCGCCAAGTCCGACGGCCAGCAGGCCACGACGATCGATCCCCTCGTGCGCCGCTTCGTCCATGCCCAAAAGCCTACCGCCGGCTGAACACGCCGCGAAACGAGACCGCCTCCCCGGTCGGGGAGGCGGATCGAATGCCCTGGGAGCAGTGGAGGCGCCGGGAATCGAACCCGGGTCCGCGACCGCTCGGAAAAGGCGTCTACGAGCGTAGCCCGCGGATCAATCTCACCCCAGTCGGCTCTGCGGGCCGGCGTACCTGGGGCCAGGCGCATAAGGTCTCCCCCGTCGGCGCGCCACTCCGCCGGGGGACAAGCCCGTTAGTTAACGCTGGTTGCACCCCACGGGCCCAAGGTGCAAGAGCGTTCGTCGCGTGATCCTAGGATCAGGCGGCGAAGGCGATGTCGGTATCCGACTTCGCAGTTCAATGTGCCGGGTTATTTAACGAGGCCAACCGACGTCCTCGGCTCGCAACCAATCCCTGTAGACGACCACGTCGAAACCATGACGCCCCCTGTGGACAGCACCATCCTACAGGAACACGCTGGCCCAGACCCTGCCGACCCGACGCGAACAGTGGCGTTACACATGCATCTGACGATGTACGGGTAGCCCTACACCTCACGACGACACGTGTGAACCGTGGCACCCTACTGCGAGCGACATGACCTCCGAAGCCCCCGCCGCATCCCTGTTCGAGCGTTACGCGCGCGTCGTCGTACGCCGGCGCAAAGCCTTCCTGATCGGCTACGTCGTCGCCGTGCTTGCACTCGGCTCGGTTGGTGTGCAGGTGCTCCCCGCACTCAAAGCCGAGGGCTTCAACAACCCTGACAGCCAGTCCGGCGAAGTCGCAGGGCTCCTGCAAAAGGACTTCAAGTCCAGCCAGCCGCTCGCCGTGATCGGCGCCACGGGAACGGGCAAGATCGATAGCGACGAGACCACGAAGGCCGCCAAGCAGCTCGTCAAGGAGATTGCGGCTCAGCCCGGTGTCGGCAGTGTCATGTCCTACTGGACATCGGACAAACCCGACGAGCTCAAGGGGCGCGACGGTCGTACCGGGGAGATCCTCGTCTACGGCAAGCCCGGCGTCGACAACATCGCGATTGCGAAGGAGCTGACGACGCGCTTCGACGGCTCCCACAACGGGCTCGAGATCCACATCGCCGGCTTCGGAGCGGTCTTCAACGCCGTCGACGGACGCGTGCGTGAGGACCTGGCGAAGGCCGAGATGATCGCCATCCCGATCACGCTGATCCTCCTGCTCTTCGTCTTCGGCTCGCTCGTCGCCGCGGGACTTCCCTTCCTCGTTGCGCTGGTCGGCATCCTCGGCAGCTTCACGCTCCTGCTGGTCGTCACGCAGATCACCGATGTCTCCGTGTTCGCGCTCAACCTCGTCACCGCCCTCGGTCTTGGCCTCGGCATCGACTACGCGCTGCTGATGATCAACCGCTTCCGCGAGGAACTCCATCGTGGGGCGACGACAGAGGATGCCGTCGTCACCACCGTGCGCACCGCGGGCAAGACCGTATTCATCTCCGGCATCACGGTCGCGTTCACGCTCGCCTCGCTGATCATCTTTCCGCAGTACTTCCTCAAATCCTTCGCGTATGCGGGAGTCGCGGTGAGTCTGATGGCGGTCCTCGGCGCCCTCACGATCATCCCCGCCATGCTCGCCATACTCGGTCCGAACGTGAATCGACTGAAGCTGCTCCGCGGCGACCTGTCGCCACGCGACGACGGTGTCTGGTCGCGCGTGGCTCGCACCACGATGCGTCGTCCTCTGCCGTACCTCCTCGGCGGCGTCGCGATCATGCTGATCCTCGCGTATCCCGCGATGTCGCTGGTCGTCGGCCAGATCGATGATCGCGCACTGCCGGTCGACGATCGCGCCGCAGTCTCGAGCCGCTATCTCGACGAGCGCTTCCCCGGCTATGACGGCGCGCCGTACGAGCTCCTGCTCCGCAACCCCGAGAGCACGGCGGCCCTGACGGGGTATGCGCGCGACCTCTCCAAACTGCCAGGCGTGACGCGCGTCTCGACGCCGGACACGATTGTCGCCAAGGGCGACGTCCTCGGCCCCAACCCCGCCGGCAAGAGCTGGTTCAAGGACCACCTCGCCCGCGTTGTTGTGATCGGCGACGTGCCGCCGCGCGACGATCGCGGAGTCGCCCTGGCCAACAGCCTCCGCGCCTACCCCGCTCCCGCCTCGGAAGTGCTCGTTGGCGGCATCGCGGCCGAGTACGGCGACTCGAACAACGGCATTGTCGGTAACACCTGGATCGTGGCCCTGTGGATCGGACTCACCACCCTGCTGATCATCTTCCTGTACACGGGCAGCGTGCTGCTCCCGCTCAAGGCGCTGCTCCTCAACATCCTCAGCTTGGCGGCGACACTCGGGGTCCTCGTGTGGGTCTTCCAGTACGGACGCCTGCAGTGGCTGACGGGCGACTACGTCGTCACCGGCACCGTCGACCTCTCGTCGCTAGCACTCGTCGCCGTGATCGCGTTCGCCCTCTCGATGGACTACGAACTCTTCCTCCTGTCACGGATCAAAGAGGAGCATGAGGCGGGGCACAACACCGTCGACTCCGTGGCCTTCGGCCTGCAGCGCACGGGGCGCATCATCACCGCGGCGGCCCTCCTGATCGCCATCGTCTTCGCATCGTTCCTCTCGAGTGGTGTGACGAACATCAAGCAACTCGGCTTCGGCGCCGCCTTCGCGATCCTGATCGACGCCACCCTCGTGCGCAGCGTCCTCGTCCCGACCTTCATGCGCGTGGCGGGCGAAGCCAACTGGTGGGCGCCCTCCTGGCTCCGACGCGTTCACGACCGCATCGGCATCAGCGAGGAGTAGGCGCTAGCCGACGAAGTTCGACAGCAGATCGAGCACGTTGGCCTGCGAGAGCGCAAGGTTGAGGCCGAAGGCCACGAGGCCGGAGACATCCCCGGCGTCCTGCCCTTCCGTGAGCCCCTTCTGCAAACCACTCTTGATCGCGGCGTTGATCTCTTCCTCGCTCTTGCCCGTGGTCTGTTCGAGCGTGGTCAACTCCCCGGGATTGGCCAGCGCCGCAAAGACGTCGAAGGTGGGCGCCCCGAGCTGACAGGCCGCGTCGACGACGCCGATCAGGGCGACCTCGGCGAGGGCCTGACTCGTGCTCGACGTTGTCGACCAGGGAAACTCCGAGCACGGGTCGTCGTCTCCACGCACGATCGAGAGAATGCGATCGACCGGGGCCACTGCGGCTGCAGCGCCGAGCACGCTGCCTTCGGTACCCGACAACGCGCCGGCCTGCTGCGCCTGCTCGACGGACGCAATCATCGCGGTCCGCACGGCCTGCTCGACCTCGGCCTGCGACTTGCCGGAACGCTCTGCCAGCCCCTGGAGTCCGGCGGGATCCGCGAGGGCCGAGACCGCTTCGATCGGCGAGACGCCCAAGGCACATGCGGCGCGCAGACCCGTCAGCACCCCGACCTCGGCAGCGATCTGCTTCAGATCGTCGACGGGCTTCCACTCGAGCGGCGCACACCCGCCGTCCTCGTTGCGCACGGCCGCCAGCAGTTGCTCGGGCGGCACGACATCGATCAGCGTCTTGATGGCCAGTGCGGTCGTGGGTGTCAATCGCCCCGCGGCCGATTCTTCATCGACGGCCTTCGTAATGGACCCGATCACGCTGTCCTGCAAGGCCTGTGGCTCCACGCCGAGCATCTGCGCTGCGCCAGCAATGCCCTGGCCATCGGTGAGCGCCAGCACGAGGTCTTCACGCGACACGTGGAGCTCGCAGGCCGCGGCGTTGAGCGAGGACAGCAGAATCGTCGACGCCTCGGCCTCGGTGCTCCCGCCCTCTGTCGCGACGACGGTCGCCGTGCAAGGATCAGCAGTCGCAACCGCCTGCGACGAACGCAGACGGTCCGTGCCACCCAGAGCCACAAACGCGGCGACGAGGCCCACGCCGACGACGGCGGCAAGGACGACGAGTGCGAGGCTTGCGCGGCGCATGACTAGCGGCGCTCCTTGAGGGCTCGATCGACGTCGCGCTTGGCCTCCCGCGCCTTGGCCGTATCGCGCTTGTCGATCACGTTCTTGCCCCGACCGAGCGCGACTTCAACTTTCGCGCGCCCCTGCTTCAGATAGATGCGCACCGGCACGAGGGTGTAGCCCTTCTGCTCGACGCGGGCGCGGAGCTTCTCGATCTCCCGCCGATGGAGCAGCAACTTGCGATCACGCGCACGATCGTGGTTGCGCATGCCTGCCTGCGCGTACGGCTCGATGGTGGCTCCCACGAGCCACACCTCGTCGCCCCGGAACATCGCGTAGGCCTCGTTGACGCTGGCGGCACCGGCGCGCAGCGATTTGATCTCGCTGCCGGTCAAGACGACGCCTGCCTCGAGGTTGTCTTCGAGGAAGTAGTCGTGGCGTGCCCGCCGATTCTGCGCGACCGTGCGCTCGCCCTCACCGCTCATGAACACATCCTACGCTGCGGACGCGAGCTACCCGACGATCACGATCTGCCGCTCGGCCTGCGCAGCGGGTTGCCCCTCGACGCCGGGCGCAATCACGACGAGATCGACCGGGCCGGTGAGTGTGCGTGGAACCGGAATTGTGGCGGCAAAGCTGCCGCGACAGGATTCGTCGATCACGCGATTGGCCACCTCGATCTGGCTCTGCAGGATGCGGATCACGAGAGGTCCGCCCTTGCTCTGCACCGTGCCGCGCAGCTGGATCGCGGTCTTGACCTGCTCACCGCTCGCCGGGCGTGCAATCGTGACACTGGGCACACCGGAGAACGGCGCCGCGCCGTCCTTCGCCACCGCACAGCCGCTGCTGCCGGGCAAGGTGGTCGCATCGATCACGAAACTGAGATCGGCACGCGTCAGCGGCGGTTCCAGCGCACTCGAGCCGCCGGCCACCGAGTTGAGTCCATACGGACGCCCATTGAGTCGCACCTGCACGGCCTCGATCGCACCACTTGCCGTGACGGTGTAGACCACTTGGTACAGCGCGAGCAACCCGTCGCTCTGCGGGTCGCTGGAGATGGCCGGCAACGCCGACAGGTCGACAATCGCCGTGCGGTTGAGCACGGAGAACCCCAACAGGCGTGATTCCTCGGGAATCGCGCTCGAATAGTGCAGGACGTCTTCTGCCAGCGACGGTCCCTTGAGCAACGCACGTAGGCTGCCCTCGGGCACGGTCAAGTCACTCGGAATGCTCCGACGCGTCGGCTCGGGCTGGTCGTAGCGCAGGAAGTACACGAACGCCACCCCTGGCGACGGCGTCGCCGGGACTGCTGCCGCCGTGTCCTCGCCGGCGGCTGCCGCCGGCGAGACGACGGCCTTATCGCCAATGGCGGCGGGTCCCTCGTCGCGCACCGTGCTACCCGCCGCGCCGCAGCCCGCGAGGATCAGTGCCACCGCGACCAGGGCGAAGCCCCCCCTCACGCTGATCCTCCCACCACCGCCGCGCCGATCGAGACGCGGGCCGTGCGGGGCAGTCGGATGATGGCGACCGCACCGTCGTCGTCGAGCAACTCGAGCTCGCCCCCCAGCACGCGCGACTGCCCCTCGGCAATCGCCAAGCCGAGCCCTGTGCCACCGCCGCGATCACGGGAGGCCATGGCAAAGCGATCGGCCGCCCGGTCGAGAAAGGCTCCGAAGCCCGTGCCGGTGTCTCGCACCGTGATCGTCATGGCATCTGCATCGACCACCACGCGAAACGGCTCCGCGCCATAGCGGCGGGCGTTCTCCATGAGGTTCACCAACACGCGTTCCAGGCGCCGCGGATCCGATTCGATCTGGCACGTGACCGGCAGGACCAGCTCTGCCTCAGGGAGACGATCACGCGCGACGTCACCGACCAGACGGACGAGATCGAACTGCTGCGCCATTGGCGTCTCCGCGCCGGCGTCCAGGCGCATGACCTCGAGGAGATCCTCGACCAGGTGTGCCAGCGCGCGAGCACGCTCCTTCACCATCACCGCCTCCGGCGTCTCATCGAGCAACGAGGACGCGGCGACGAGACCCGTGATCGGCGTCCGCAGTTCGTGCGCCACGTCGGCCGAGAAGCTGCGCTCCCGTTCGGCCGCGTCGTCGAGCTCGCGGATGGTACGACCGAGAGCCTCCGCCATGTCGTCGAGCGCGCGCCCGAGCGCGGCGATCTCATCGCGCCCGCGCGGATGCAACCGCGCGTCGAGGTCGCCAGCAGCGAGCTGGCGTGCCAGCGCCGCAGAACGACGGAGACGCCGTGACAGCGCCGAGGCAACCAAGACACCCAGGAATCCACCAATCACGATCGCCGCGGCCGTCAGGCGGATCAGCGCGTCGCGCAGTGCGTCGAGTTCCTGTTGATCCGCGATGAACGACTGGCTCGCGTAGATCGACCCGATCGTGCGCAACTGGGTGCCCGCGTAGACCGCGGGCTGCGTACCCTCCAAGACGGGTTCCGTGAAGACATGCCCCGGCGTGGCGTCGACGCGCTGCTTGAGGCGCGCAGGTAGCCCAATCCCGATGGCAGCGTCGCCAATGACCCCATCCTCGGTAACGACGTAGGAGCCCGACGGGGCGACCGTCGCACCGCCCGGCAGCCGCAGCCGCGCGATCGACGCAGCCGTACGGACCTGGCGCGCAGCGGTGTCACGGGCGCGGTCAACGCGGTCGTTGGCACTACGTTGATAGACCGCGACGCTAATGCCACCGGCGACAAGAGCGCTGATGATGGCGATCGCGAGCGCAAGACGAACCCGAAGGCTCACGGATCCTCGCTCGGGCGCACCAGCTTGTAGCCGACGCCCCGCACCGTCTGCACCAGTTCAGGCGAAGCCGGATCGGCCTCGATCTTGGCGCGCAGCCGCTGCACGTGCACGTCGACCAGGCGCGTGTCTCCTGCCCAGCCATAGCCCCAGACACGGTCGAGCAGGGTCGCCCGATCCAGCGCCATGCCGACGTTGTCCACGAACTCGATCAGCAGGCGGTACTCCGTCGGCGTGAGCGCCAACGGCTCGCCGTCGCGCGTGACCTCGTAGCCCTCGCGATCGACGATGAGCGACCCAATCTCGACGATCGCAGGCCGGTCTTCGTCGGTGGACGCGACGCGACGCAACGCGGCCCGCAGGCGCGCCGCGAGCACGGCCGGCTCGAAGGGCTTGGTGACGTAGTCGTCGGCGCCAGCCTCGAGCCCCATGACGACATCGATCGGGTCCGAACGGGCAGACATCAGGATCACGGGAATCTGTGACTCGGCACGAATCGCGCGACACAGCGACACCCCGTCCATCCCGGGCAGCATCACGTCGAGCAGCGCCAGCACGAGCTCGTTGGCACGCCAGGCCTCGAGCCCGGCATCGCCGTCCTCCGCGGTCACGACGTCGAACCCATTGCGCGTCAGATAGTCCGCGGTCGCCTGGCGGATCACCGGGTCGTCCTCGACGAACAGCATGCGCGGCAGTCGCGTCTCGCTCATGCGCCAAGAGTACCCGTCGCGGAGACGGAAATCCGCTCGCTCAGACCTGCAGGAAGCGGCGCATGGTCAGCCCGGACCCCAACGCGCCGATACCAAGACCGGCAAGGATCAACAGGATCACGAGGAGCGGGAAGGCGATTGCGGTTGGTCCACCGCCGGCGGTCATCGACGACTCCACACGATCTGCCAGCAGTGTCTGATAACTCAGCGCCAGCAGGATCGATGCCAGCACCGCTCCGGCGACGCCACAGACCATGCCCTCGATCATGAAGGGCAGGCGGACGAACCAGTTGGTGGCGCCAACGAGTTTCATCACCTCGACCTCCCGCCGGCGGGCGAAGATCGATAGGCGGATCGTGTTGCCGATCAGCAAGACCGCGGCGATCGCGAGCACCACGCCCATGCCGAGCAACACGAGGGTGATGGTGCCCGCGGTCCTGAGCACGCGATCGGCCTTACCGGCGCCGTAGTCGGGATTTGGCAGCCCTGGTTGTGGCGCATCGAGACCCGGCAACCCCGCGATTGCCGCTGCCACCGTGGAGGTCTGATCAGGATTCTCGGCCTTGAACTCGAATGAGGCGGGCAGCGGATTGCCGAGCGTCAACTTGAGGAGCTCGGAATCCTTGCCGAGCTGCTTCTCGAGGCGCAGGATCGCGTCGTCCTTGGAGATGAACTCGAGCGAGCCGTCGGCGACGCCGGGCGTCTCCGTAATCGTGCGCTGGATGTCGGCGATCTGCTTCGGCGACGCCGAATCCTTGAGGTACGCGCGGATCGTGACGTCGTCACGCACCTTGTTGGAGTAGTTGTAGACGTAGGAGCCCAGCGCGATCCCGATGCCGGCGATGAACATCACGACCAGGACCGTCACGACCGCAGCGATGGTCGTCGCGAAGTTGCCACGGAGCGACTTGAGGGCCTCCACGATGAAGAACTTCCAGCGGGTCTCCATTACGCCTCGTCCTCCTCGACGTAGCCACCGCGGCGATCGTCGCGCGCGACACGGCCCTCTTCGAGGGCGATCACGCGGCGACGCATCTTGTCGACCATCTCGCGGTCGTGCGTGGCCATGAGGATCGTGGTGCCAGCGCGATTAATGCGGTAGAGCAGCTGCATGATGCCGATCGACGTCTCGGGGTCGAGGTTGCCGGTCGGCTCGTCGCAGATCAGGAGCGGCGGATGGTTGACGAAGGCGCGGGCGATGGAGACGCGCTGCTGCTGACCGCCGGACAGCTCGTGCGGGAGCTTGTCGATCTTGTCGGCCAGACCCACGAGTCCGATGATCTCGGGCACCTTGCGCTCGATGATCTCGCGACGCTGCCCCTGGACCTCAAGGGCGTAGGCGACGTTCTCGTACACCGTGCGCGACGGCAGCAGTTTGAAGTCCTGGAAGACGCAGCCGATGTTGCGGCGCAGCTTCGGCACCTGGGAGCGCTTCAGGGTGCGCAGCGACCGGCCACCGACCTGGACGTTACCGCTGGTCGCGTCGATTTCCTTGAGCAGGAGCTTGATGAACGTCGACTTGCCGGAACCAGACGGGCCGACGAGGAACACCCACTCGCCCTTGTCGATCTGCAACGAGACGTCGCGAAGGCCGACGACGTCACCCGGATAGACCTTGGTGACGTCCTCCAGCAGGATCATCGCGTCCTGGCGCGGCGCAAACGGCCGACGGAACTCGCTGGTCTCGCCCGCGAGTTCCGACAGTGCCTCAGCACGGCGGCGACGGCGTTCCTCGGCCTCCCGCTCGAGTTCGTGCTCGCTTCGGAGCTCGGTCGACGCGATACTCACCGGGCCGGGATCATCGGCGTCGAACGGTCCGCGCAGCGCATCCGTGGGGGTATCGCGTTTCAACATCGTCGCGCACCCACCCTATCAGCCGAATTCCGGGTCAGGCGATCACGATTCCGCAACGACGTCGCCATCCGCGGCGGTGCGGCGGAGGAGGAAGTCGCGGATAAAAGGATCGATATCGCCATCAAGTACGGCCTGCACGTTGCCGTCCTTCCGGTTCGTGCGATGGTCGTTGACCATCGTGTACGGATGCAGGACGTAACTGCGAATCTGGCTACCAAACGAGTTGTCCTGCGACGTTCCCCGCGCCTTCGCCAACTCCTCCTCGCGCTTCTTCAATTCAAGCTCGATCAGGCGGCTCTTGAGGACGCGCATGGCGGTCTGCTTGTTCGACGTCTGGGAGCGCTCGTTCTGGCACTGCACGACGATGCCCGTCGGCATGTGCGTGATGCGCACCGCTGAATCGGTCTTGTTGACGTGCTGCCCACCGGCACCCGATGCGCGGTAGGTGTCGATACGGAGGTCGCTCTCATCGATCTCGACATCCACGTCTTCGTCCACCCACGGCGTCACATCGACGCGCGCGAAGGCGGTGTGGCGACGGTGTGCCGAGTCGAAGGGCGAGAGACGCACCAAGCGATGCACTCCCTTCTCGGCGCCCATGATGCCGTAGGCGTTCTCGCCGTCGACAAGCAACGAAACAGACTTGAGGCCTGCTTCTTCACCCGGCGAGGCTTCAAGCAATTCGCTCTTGAATCCGCGGCGTTCCGCCCAGCGCAGGTACATGCGCAACAACATCTCGGCCCAATCCATCGAATCGGTGCCACCGGCTCCCGCGCTGATCGTCACGACGGCCGGACCGGCGTCGTACTCCCCCGAGAAGAGTGCGCCCTCCTCCAGCTCGTCGATCCGTCCCCCGAGGCTGACAACCTGAACACTCACCTCGTCGGCGAGCTCTGGCGCGTCCGAGAGCATGGCCACGAGATCGCCAGCGTCTTCGACATCGGTGCTGAGACTCTCGTACAGCTCGAGCTTACGCGCAGCGCGCGTGCGCTCAGCAGACACCTTGACGGCTCGCTCCTGATCGTCCCAAAAGCCTGGCGCACCGATCTGACCATCGAGCTCGTCGAGACGTGTTTGCAGTTGTCCTGGGTCGAGATAGTCGCGTACCCAGACCAGCCGCGCCTTGAGATCCGCGACGGCAGCCGCGAGGTCGTCTGCCGACAGCGCCTCCGGCGCGTCAGCCACGTCGCTTCTTCTTCGCGGGCTTCTTCTTCTGTCGGCCGGCGGCACCAGGCGCCTGACCACGCATCGTGTTCGACGAGCGGTCCTCCCCGACAGGCGGCAGCGGCGTCGACGTGGGCGTACCGCCCCAGTCCGTGGAGCGCGCCCAGGCGGAGTCGTCGCGCGGCTGCTGCTGCGCGAGCCCCTCGGGCACTGCCTGCGGCAGCGCTTCGACGCCATCAAAGGCACGTACGTCTTCGTGCTGCGCGACCAGCGAATCGAGGTCTTCCTCGATCATGAAGGGATCGACCACGACGCGCCCGTCGGGACCATCGACTTCGATCACGAACTGGAAGAGCCCGGCGACAACCTCTTGTTGCACCTCGTGCATCATCTCGTTGAACATCTGATGCCCCTCGGTGCGGTACTCGACGACCGGGTCCTTCTGGGCCAGGCCGCGCAGGTGAATGCCGTCGCGCAGGTAGTCCATGTTGTCCAGGTGTTCGCGCCAGCGCGTGTCGATCGTCTGCAGCAGGTAGAAGCGCTCGGCTCGGCGCATCAGTTCGGGATCGATCTGCTCGACGACCTGCTCCTTGCGGTCGTAGGCCGTCGACGCGTCGGCAACGACGCGGTCGATCAGCGCCTCGGGGTCGATCTCATTCGCGGGGCCGAGCTCAGCCGTCGTAAACGAGACCGGATAGACCGACCGTAGGCCAACGAGCATGCCGTCGAGATCCCAGTCGTCATGGGCATCGCCCTGCGTGTGCTGCTCGACCACGTCTTCCACCGTCTCGTCCACCCACTCGCGGACCAGCTCGGAGATGTCGGCGCCCTCGAGCACGGACCTGCGCTGCTCGTACACGACCTCGCGCTGCTTGTTGAGCACGTCGTCGTACTTGAGCACGTTCTTGCGGATCTCGAAGTTGTGCTCCTCGACGCGGCGCTGTGCGCCCTCGATCTGGCGCGACAGGAGCTTGTGCTCGATCGGCTCACCCTCCGGCGGTCCGAGCTTGTCGAGAATGTTGTAGATGCGGTCACCGGCGAACAGGCGCACGACCTCGTCCTCGGCGGAGAGGTAGAAACGCGTCTCGCCGGGGTCGCCCTGACGGCCGGAGCGGCCACGCAGCTGGTTGTCGATGCGTCGGGACTCGTGGCGTTCCGTGCCGAGCACGTAGAGGCCGCCGAGCTCGGGCACGCCTTCGCCGAGCTTGATGTCGACACCTCGGCCGGCCATGTTGGTCGCGATCACGACAGCGCCCTGCTGGCCCGCGTTGACGATGATCTCGCCCTCGCGCTCGTGCTCCTTGGCGTTGAGCACCTCATGCGGGATCCCCTGGCGCTTGAGCAGCGCGCTGAGATATTCGGACGTCTCGATGTCGATCGTGCCGACGAGCACCGGCTGGCCCGTGGCGTGCCGCTCGGCGATGTCGGCGGCGACCGCATTGAACTTCTCGTCCTTGGTCTTGAAGATCAGGTCTTCCTTGTCCTGACGCGTGCTCTCGCGGTTGGTCGGGATCGTGACGACCTCGAGGCCGTAGATCTCGGCAAACTCGTTGGCCTCCGTGGCCGCGGTGCCCGTCATGCCTGCGAGCTTGTCGTACATGCGGAAGTAGTTCTGGATGGTGACCGTCGCAACCGTGATGTTCTCGGCCTCGATCTTCACGCCCTCCTTGGCCTCCACCGCCTGGTGCAGGCCCTCGCTCCAGCGGCGCCCCTCCATGATGCGACCGGTGAATTCGTCGACGATCTTGACCTCGCCGTCGATCACCACGTAGTCGACGTCGCGCTTGAACAACGACTCGGCCTTGAGCGACTGCACCAGGTGGTTGACCATCTGGCCGTTGCCCGGCGCGTACAGGTTCTCGATGCCAAGCGCCTTCTCGACCTTGTGGACGCCGTCCTCGGTCGGTGCGACGGTCTTGCGCTTCTCGTCAACCTCGTAATCCTCAGGCACGCGCAGCGTCTTGGCGACCTTGGCGAACGAGTAGTACGTCTCGGGCGCCTCCTCCGGCTGGCCGGAGATGATCAGCGGCGTACGCGCCTCGTCGATCAGGATCGAGTCCACCTCGTCGACGATCGCGAAGGCGTGGCCGCGCTGGACGCAGTGCTCGAGTTCCACCGCGAGGTTGTCGCGCAGGTAGTCGAAGCCGAACTCCGAGTTGGTGCCGTAGGTCACGTCGGCCGCGTACTGGGTGCGACGCTGGTCCGGCTCCATTCCCGCCTGGATGATGCCGACGCTGATGCCGAGCATCTCGTAGAGCGGGCTCATCCACTGCGCATCGCGGCGGGCGAGGTAGTCATTGACCGTCACGAGGTGCATGCCCTGCTGGGCGAGTGCGTTGAGACAGACCGGCAGCGTGGCGACGAGCGTCTTGCCCTCACCGGTGCGCATCTCGGCGATCCAGCCACGGTGGAGGCACGCGCCGCCGATGATCTGCACGTCGAAGTGGCGCATGCTCATCGCACGCTTGCCGGCTTCGCGAGCCAGTGCGTACGTCTCCGGCTCGAAATCGGCCAGCACGTCCTGGAGCTCGTCCTTCGTGGGCGACTCGCCGAGGCGCTCCTGCACGAGTTGTCGCAGCTCGGCGTAGCGCTCGCGCAGGCCGTCGTCGGACAGCGCGGCTGCCTCGTCGGCGAGGGAATTCGTCGCATCGACAATGCGCTGAAGCTCTTTGAGACGCTTGCCTTCGCCGACGCGAAGGAGCTTATTGAACAGGTCCGCCATGGGACGAACCCTACCAGTCGGGACCTGAGCGCCGCCTGAGATAGAGGCCCCAACTACCGTTGTCTGGCGTGACTGGTGATCCACACCCCACCGCCCCCGTGTCCCCCATCACCACGTTGCTCGAGGCGTGGATCGCGGGGGATGTGACGGCGCTCGAGGCAGGCCGCCGTATCGATCGCCAACGCCGCGAGCTGGAGGATCTCGACAGCGAGGCCGTCAGCGTCCTGGTGCGACTCTTTCCGCCGTACCCCGCCGATGCGCCCGATCCCGCGGTCGTCGAGCTACTGCTCCACGCGCTGCGGATGGACGATGAGGTGGGCGATGCGCTGGCGCAGATCGCCGGCCGGCGCGCGCTGCTCGAGGCAGTCGTGACCCTCGAGCCCGGCGACGAGGTGCTGACCGCGATTCTCCGCCCCGGCGAGCGCGTGATGGTTGGCACGCAGGGCGGCACGAAGGCGCTCGTCGCGCTGCTCAACGACGATCCCGAACCGTTTGCCGCGTGGCTGACGCGAACCGTGATCGATCCCGAGGCCTTCAGTGCCACGACAGGCGACATCCCGATCCTCGACCTCGAGAGCCTGCGCCGGCTGATTACGGACCTCGCGAACGCCACCGAGGCGCTGGCGCCGGGCGGCGCGCGCGTGATGGTTGCTGACGAATGGGTCGCCGAGACCACGGTGGCTGCACTCTCGGACGACGTGACGTTCGCCGAGGTGGCGCGCACGATCGGCGAGACGCTGCTTGACCATGAGGCACCGATCTTGCTCTGGCATGCCGCCCACGAACTCGCGCTCGTCGCCGAGGATGATCCTGATCTGCGCGACGCCGTGCTGCGGCGCTGCCTGCCACGGTCGGAATCCGAGGGGGGCCGCTGTCCCGCGGAGGCCGCTGCTCCCCTGCTGCGCGAACTGGGGACGCGTGGCGCGATCCGGTTTCTCGGGTCGGCGCAGTCCGAGTTCGACGGCGACGCGTGGCGCGCCATTGGCACGGCGTATCTGCGCCGCGAACTCGCCACCCAGTGGCACGACTGGCGCGACGAGATCGAGCGCTGGGCAAACGAGGACGACGCGGGACGCGCCCTGGCCGCGTTCGATGCGCTCCTGCGCTCACCCGCCCCGGAGCCGGGTGCCATCCAGTGGTTCACCGGCTCGTCGGTGCCAGCGGTGCGCGCGGCGTGCCGGGCGCGACTCGGACTCAAGGACTAGACCCCCAGCACGATCAACGCCGTCGCCCGCCGCGCCAGCTGGCGTCGACGGACGACGGCGTCGTCTGCACTCGGATGACCGAGGGCCTAGGCGGTCTTGAGTCCCCGATGCGGATGCGCGCGCCGGCGATGGTGGAGGTCGGATGCCTCCTGCCGGACATTGCGGACCGCATGGATCATGGCCTCACTGAAGGCCGACCCCGCAGCACGTGCGCGTAGCACCTTGCCGCGCGCCATGATCGTCACCTCGGCAATGCTCCGCTGCTTGATCCGCGGGTTGCGTTCCTCGAAGAACTCGACGTCGGCCGTCGCATCAGGCGGCAATAGCCGCGCAATGGCCTCGAGCTTGCTCGCAGCCATAGCCCTGACTTCGGGCGAGACATCAACGTGTCGTGCGTGCACCCTGACTTCCACCGGGACACCTCCTCGTCTGACGTTGGGCCCACCTTACTCCTCCGACGGCCATACGCAACAAGATCTGCGGGCCTTTACGTGATCGTTGCAACTCGGGCGAACGTGACCACATCGACCTGTTCCGCGCCTGCGCGACGGAGACTCAGGGCGGCAGCACGGACGGTCGCTCCGGTCGTCAGCACATCGTCGATGAGCAGCACCCGGCCGGCGATGCTTCCCCGCGCCTCCATCGACCCCGCGGCGTTGCGACGGCGCTGCGCAGCCGTGAGCCCGCGCTGCGGCCGGTCACGCACGCGCAGCAGCACGTCACCTCTGACGGGCAGCCCCCACGCCCGTCCGAGCAGGACCGCCAACGCCGTTGGGCCGTCGACGCCGCGCCAAGCGGCCCGGGCGCGGGCCGCTGGTACCGGCACGATGACATCCGCGGTGCGGCGCGGTACGGCGGCGACGATGCAGGCCGCGGCGAGTGGCGCGACCGACGTGCGCGCCGCGTCTTTCCAGGCGCGTACGATCGACCCACCGACCGCGTCGTGGACAATCGCCGAGCGCGCCGAGGCAACCCCGCTGCCAAGTCGCACGCACAACGCACAACGCAGGCGCGCGTAGGGGTCGGGCTCGCCGCAGCGTGCGCACAGCGGTCCCGCCAGCCACGGCAGTTGTGGACGGCAGCGTGCGCAGAGAACGGCGCCCCGCGCATCGCACACCACGCAGCGATGATCGGCGAGTGCCCGCAACGGATCCATCGCCGCAGCCTCGCCCACCTCGCCGCAGGAGGAGCGCGCGCTTCGCTACGCGCGTAGGTCGAACGGCGCCGTCAGCACGCCGCTTTCGGTGATGATCGAGTTGATCAGCGACGCGGGCGTCACGTCGAAGGCCGGATTCCAGACGGGGCTTGTTGCCGGGACCGTCTCGCCCAACTCCTCCCGGCTCCGCTCCTCGATCGGGATCGCGGCACCGTCGGGGGTGGCGCCATCGATCGTCGTGCACGGTGCCGCCACGTGAAACGGCACGCCGTGGTGGCGGGCCAGGACCGCCAGCGAATAGGTGCCGACCTTGTTTGCCGTGTCGCCGTTCGCCGCGATGCGATCTGCTCCCACGATGACGCCATCGATCTCGCCGCGGGCGAAGAGCCCCGCCACGGCACCATCGGGCAGCACGCGATGCGGAATGCCGTCCTGCCCTAACTCCCAGGCGGTCAGTCGGGCCCCCTGCAACAGCGGCCGCGTCTCGGGAACGATGACGCCGCCGAGACGACCCGCCGCGTGGACCGAGCGGACCACGCCGAGTGCGGTGCCGTAGCCGCCGGTCGCCAGCGCTCCCGCGTTGCAGATCGTGCAGATACGGGCCTCGTCACCGAACAGCGCAGCGCCGTGCGCGCCAATCGCCTCGCAGCGACGAACCTCGTCGGCGTGGAAGTCACGCGCCGCGGCCGCGAGCACCTCGCGCGCACGGGCCGGCTCATCCCAGACGTCAGCGACAGCGTCCAGTGCGTACCGCACGCCAACGGCGAGATTGACCGCGGTCGGCCGCGCAGCGGCGATCACCGCAGCGTCGGAGAGCACGGACCGCCGGAAGGCGTCGGGCTCGTCGGGCGCGTGGTCGGCGGCCAGCGCAACACCCATGGCCCCCGCCACGCCCAGTGCGGGCGCACCGCGGATTGCCAGCACGATGATGGCATCGACGAGGTCGGGCACGGATGCGCAGCGGCGCTCCCGTCGCACCTGCGGCAGCAGCGTCTGATCGAGCATCACGATCGCGCCCCGCTCGAGCCGGATGATGTCCGCGGGTGCCAGCGTCACGCCGACACCGCCCTACGTCCCCTCGGTCCAGCTGCTGAGGTACCGTCGCTGCTCGTCGGTGAGCGCATCGATCTCGATGCCCATCGCCGCGAGCTTGAGGCGTGCGATCTCCTCGTCGATCACCGGCGGCACGACGTAGACGCGCTGCTCGAGGGTGTCAGCATGGCGCACCGCGTACTCGACGGACAGCGCCTGATTGGCGAAGCTCATGTCCATCACCGAGGCCGGGTGTCCCTCGGCTGCAGCAAGGTTGACGAGCCGCCCATCGGCCAGCAGATTGATCGTCCGGCCGTCGGCGAAGCTGAACTGCTCGACCGAGGGGCGCGGCAGGCTGGTCGCGATCGCGCGATCGCGCAGCGCGGCGAGGTCGAGCTCGACGTTGAAGTGCCCGGTATTCGCGACGATCGCGCCGTCCTTCATCTGGTCGAAGTGCTCGCCCCGAATCACGTCCTTATCGCCCGTCGCGGTGCAGAAGATGTCGCCCACCGGCGCCGCCTCCGCCATCGTGGAGACCCGGAAGCCGTCCATCGCCGCCTGCAGCGCGCGCAGCGGGTCGACCTCGGTGACGATCACGTGCGCACCAAGTCCGCGGGCGCGCTCGGCCAGACCACGCCCGCACCATCCGTACCCGGCAACGACGAACGTACGGCCGGCAAGCAGCACGTTGGTGGCGCGGATGATGCCGTCGATCGTCGACTGGCCGGTGCCGTAACGATTGTCGAACAGGTGCTTCGTCTGCGCCTCGTTGACGGCGATGACCGGGAAACCCAAGACCCCATCGGCCTCCATGGCGCGCAGGCGGATCACGCCCGTCGTCGTCTCCTCCGTGCCGGCGATCACGCCATCGAGCAGCTCGCGCCGCGTGGCGTGCAACACGCCAATGACGTCGGCGCCGTCGTCCATCGTGATGTGCGGACGGATGTCTGCGACGGCGTTGATGTGTCGGTAGTACGTCTCGTCGTCCTCGCCGCGCCTGGCGTAGACGGCGACGCCGTACTCGGTCACGAGCGCTGCTGCGACGTCGTCTTGCGTGGAGAGCGGATTCGACGCGCACAGTGCGACCTCCGCGCCGCCGTCGCGCAACGTGCGCATCAGGTTCGCGGTCTCGCTCGTGACGTGCAGACAGGCGGCAATGCGGATGTTCGCGAGCGGCCGTTCCGCAAGAAAACGCTCGCGAATACCACGCAGGACCGGCATGTCATGGTCGGACCACACGATGCGGCGAACACCCTCCTCGGCAAGCGCGAGGTCTCGAACGTCAGAAGCGGTAGCGGCCACGAACGCAGATTAGCCGTTCGCTGACGGGGCCTTCAGCGCCGTCAGCCGAGCGATGTCGAGCGCGTCCACGCCCTCAACGTCTGCGAGGTGGCAGGAAACCACGTCGCCGTGCACGAGGAGGCCCAGCGTGCGTTCCAACTCGTTGGCGCCCACGCCCTCCCATGTGAGCACCGTGGACACATCGCCACCGACGATCGCCTGGATGCGATCGTGCAGCTGCTTGGGTGCTGGCGGCTCGTCGGCGTCGCGAAGGAACACGGCCGCAGCGGGAATGCCGTGTCGGGCGCAGCCGATCCAGCCGAGGATCTCGTTGTGCGCCATCTCCGGCATCGCCCCGCCCCACGCGGCGGCCTTGGCGTTCTCGTTAACCTGGTTCTTGAGGCGCACGGCAGCCGCAGCGCGTGCGCCCGACCCGTAGAACACGACGGCATGGCCTCCCAGACGCTCCGCCTCGGCTTTGGCCACCTCGGGATGCGCAAGCTCCTCGCGTACCACCGCTTCGACGGCCGGCACAGCGGCGCCGAGGAGCGCAGCTGCCCCGGGGACGGCACCGGCCAGGTCGAGCAGGCCGACGAGCGCGCCGAGCAGCAGGCCCAGGGCACCACGCGGCTGAAAGCCCGGCTCCACGAGGGCACACGGTGCACCGATCGCCTCGGCCCTGTCCGCCAACGTACCGCCAGCGGTAATCGCCGCCCGCAGCGCACCACGATCGCCGGCCTCATCCCACAGCCAGAGCGTCTCGGCGGTCTGGCCCGAATAGGAGATGCAGACAACGAGCGTGTCCTCGCCCACCCAGCCGGGCAACGAGGTGGTGTCGACGGAGACGACGGGCACGGCCAGCTGCTCGGCGAAGAGTGCTGTGAGCAGACGTCCGCCGGCGGCCGAGCCACCAAGGCCACATAGCGCGACGGCACCGACCCGACGGTCGGCCATGCCGGCGGCGTCGCCAGCGGCCAGGCCGGAGCGGAGCTGGCGGGGAAAGTCGAGTGCCTGCTCGAGCATCGTGGCGGGAGCCATCAGGACGGCCTCCGCTCGCCCACGAGCTCTTCGCCTGCTCCAGCGGCCTGATCGGTGCCGAGGGCGGAGTCGATGACGCGGGCGCGTTCGCCGACCAGGGCGTTGAGCCCGATCGCGCTGCGCTCGACGGTGGCCTGCGACGCGATATGCGCACCGGCCAGGAGGACGGAATTGCGGACGGTCGCCGCCGACGCCACGGTGGCGCCCACACCGATCACGACGTCGGGACCGATCTCCGCGCCGGCACCGACGCTCGCACCGGCGGCAATCAGGGCGGGGCCGGTCACGATCGCGTCGTCGGAAACTTCGGCCGACGGATCGGCCAGCACCGCGCCTTCGCTGCCGCCGAGCCGCGTGTGCACGCGACCGGCAACCGCATCGGCATTGGCCGCCAGGAAGCTTTCCAACGTGCCGATATCGCGCCAGTAGCCCTCGGAGCGCACGCAGATCAGGCCGCGACCGACCAGCTCGGGAAACACTTCGCGCTCGATCGAGACCATGCGATCGGCCGGGATCATGTCGAGTACCGATGGCTCAAGCACGTAGGCGCCGGCGTTGACCCACCACGGCGCAGGTCCAAGACCATCAGCAGTCGGCGGCTTCTCGACGAAGCGCTCGACGTTGCCGTGCTCGTCATGGATGACGACGCCGAAGCGCGTAGGATCATCGACGGGCGTCAGGCCAATCGATGCGGTCGCCCCTGCGGCGCGATGCGCTTCGACGAGGGCACCAAGGTCGGCGTCGCCCAACACGTCGCCGTTGAGCGCGAGGAACGGTCCGTCGACCCGGCCGGCGGCGGCGAAGCGGATCGCGCCGGCGGTACCGAGTGGCTCATCCTCAACGACGACCTCGACCTCGACGCCGGGCGGCGGGGTGCCGATGCCAGCACGCAGGCGGTCGGGCAGGTACCCGCAGGACAGGATCACCTTGGTGACACCAGCCGCCGCCAGACGGTCGAGCAGCAACGACATGAACGGGATCCCACCGATCGGCAGCACGGGCTTGGGCTCATCGAGCGTAAGGGGGCGCAGGCGCGTGCCCTCGCCGCCAACCAAGACGACCGCGATCACGCCTGGTGCAGCTCGCGGTCCGGGTCGCGTTCCGCGCGGCCGATCGAGACGTAGCTGAAGCCGGCGGCGACGGCTTCGGAGGGATCCAAGAGGTTACGCCCGTCCACGATCAGTGGATTGCGCATGGCTGCCCGGACGTCAGCATCGAGGACGGCTCGGAACTCGGGCCACTCGGTGACGATCACCACCGCGTCGGCATCGGTAAGTGCCTCCACCATCGAACCTGCGAGCTGCACACTGGCGTGCAGCAGTCCGCGAGCGCGGTCCGCGGCGACGGGGTCGAACGCACAGACGGTGGCACCTTCCGCGATCAGGCGCGAGGCGAGCACGATGCTCGAGGCCTCGCGCATGTCATCGGTGTGCGGCTTGAAGGCGAGCCCGAGGAGTGCGATGCGACGATCGCGCAGCGGGCCAAGATGGTCCTGGAGCTTGCCGATCACGCGACGCTTCTGCAGCTCGTTGACTTCAATCACGCTGGCGAGGAGCTGGAACGAGTAGCCCGTGTTGCCCGCAAGCTGCTTGAGCGCCGTGACGTCCTTGGGAAAGCAACTGCCGCCGTAGCCGATGCCGGGACGCAGGAAGCTCTGGCCAATGCGCTGGTCAAGACCCATGCCGCGCGCGACCTCCTCGACGTCGGCGCCGACCCGCTCACAGACGTTGGCGATCTCGTTGATGAACGAGATCTTGGTGGCGAGGAAGGCGTTCGAGGCGAGCTTGATCATCTCAGCCGACGCCGTGTCCGTCGAGAGAATCGGTGCGTGCAGATCCGCATACATGCGCGCCACGCGCTCGACATCGTCGGGACGATCGCCACCCACGACGACACGATCGGGCTCGCGGAAGTCGGCGACGGCAGAGCCCTCGCGCAGGAACTCGGGATTCGAGACGTAGCCGACGTCCTCGCGGCCGCGCGCGTCGAGCTCCGTGCGGACGCGACGACCGGTGCCGACGGGCACCGTGGACTTCATCACCAGGATCGCGCCCTCGGCGCTGGCCGGCAGCGCGTCGATGACGGCCTCCACGCGCGACAGGTCGGCATCGCCCGAGGCAGTCGGCGGCGTGTCCACGCAGATGATCGCGATGCGCGCCTCGCGGAACACGTCCTCCATGTCGAGCGTGAACGTCAGACGCTCGGCGTTGCGCTTGAGCAGTTCCGGTACGCCCGGCTCGTGAATCGGGACCTCACCGCGCTGGAGCATCTCCACACGCTCCGGAACGATGTCGCGGCAGACGACGGGATGCCCGAGCTCCGCGAGGCAGGCTGCGGTGACGAGGCCGACGTAGCCGACGCCAATAACGCCGACCGGCTCGCGTCCGCTCAACGCGTCACCAATTTGAAGCTCTTCGCCATCGCGATCATCGCCGAGTTGGGAATACGACCCGTCAAGGAGTTCTCCAGCCAGTAGCTGTTGCCATCTTCTTTCCACGCCACGCGCTGAAGCCTGGCGCCGTTGAAGTACAGCAGAAGCGTCCGCCCCTTGTAGTTGCGGGTGGCGGTCGGCCCGTCGAGGATCGGGGGGTTATCCCATTGGATTGCCTGCACGCCGAAGACCTGATCGTAGGCATCGGCGGAGTACGTGACGTAGACGGCCTTCTTGCCGTTGGTCTTGTAGACGCGGTACGGCGGCTGGCTCGAGAACTGCGGGTCACGCGTCTGGGCGCCGGCGTAGATCACCGTCGGCATCCACAGCGGGAAACCCGCCTTGCGCTGCGCCTGGCGCCACATCGTGACGTCGCGGGTCGGGTCGCGGTTGATCTGCGCCTCTTCCTTCGGCGGCAGCACCGCGACCTTCGGCGGTGCGAGGTCACCCGTATACGTCTTGCCGATGACGACCACGATCGGCTCCTTGATATCGACGCCGTTCTGCTGGATTTCGGCCTTGGCGGCCGCATCGAGCGACTGCACGTCCGTGTCGGTGCCGAAGGACTCCGCGATCGAGGTCGCTGCATCCTTCGCGCCCGTCACCGAACCGTCGTAGTAGACGGTCGTATGGAGGTACTCCGTGAGCGAATCGCCGGCACTGTGCGACAGCTTCCAGCCGTTCTCGACGAGCTGCCACGAGGCGTCGGCCGCGGCGGCGGGCGTCCCGTTGCCGTTGCGGACCTCAACGCCGATCTTCTCGGGGTTGTACGTGGCCTTCTTGACCTTCGCCTTGGGATCCTTGGCGACATCGCGGCTGGCGATCGCGTTGCCCGACGTCGTGTCGGGGTTGAGGAACTCGTCGACGACCTTCTGCACGGCCTGCGGCGTCGCCTCGAGCTTGCCGGGGTACTTGGTCGAGCTCGAGATATCGTCGAGCCGCACCTGCTGCATGTTGCCGCGCGGGATGCTGGCCATCAGCTGGCCGTACTCGAGCAGCGTCTTGGCGTCGGCGGGCTTCTTGTTCGAACCCAGGATCTTGATGTTGTCACGCAGGATCGAGATCACCTCGATCAGGCGCGAGGCGAGGCCCCAGTTATCGACGCGCTTCTTGAACTCGCGCACGAACGTCTGTTGGCGCGCGATGCGGATCAGGTCGGAGTCCAGGTGCCGGAAGCGCGCGAAGGCGAGCGAGTCGTTGCCGCGCAGCAACTGGTACCCCGGCTGCAGGTTGATCGACATGTAGTTGTGCGCTTCGGAGCCGTCGTTGACGTTGTAGTAGCGCCGGTCGATCGGCAGCCAGACGCCACCGAACGTACCGACGATGCGGTTGAACGCGCGGAAATCGACGGGGATCAGATAGTTGATCTGGACGCCGGTCAGTTCCTTGACCGTGGCGAGCGCGAGCGGCTCCTGCCCGATCTCGTAGGCCTCGTTGATCGGGCGGCGTCCGTAGCCGGGAACGTCGACGACGAGATCGCGCGGGAACGACAGCATCGAGATCGTCTTGGTGCGCGGATCGATGCGCACCATCATCATCGTGTCGGAGCGCCCGCCGCTCTCGCCGGGGCGATGATCCTCGCCGATGATCAGGGCGGTGATCGGCTCGTTCGTCGTCGCGATCGCGAGGCCGTTCTGCGCCTCTTGCTGCTGTTTGTTCGACGAGTGCGTCATCGCCGTCACCGTGTCCTGGACGTACCAGTAGCCGTAGCCGACCACGCCGAGAATCGCGATCACCAGCAGCGCGCCGACGCCACCGACAACCCAGGGCCAGCGGCGACGGCGCTTGGCCGGCTCGGCGCTGTACAGCTTCATCGGGGGACGCCCACCGCCACCGCCTCCGGCACCGCCCGTGGCCGTGGAGGCGGCCGGCGCGGACGTCGTGGCCGTCGAGCCGTCGGGACGATGCACCTTCATCTGCGGCTTGGCCGGGAGCGCGACCGCTGCCTTGGCCGCGGTCGCCGCAATCACCGCATCGTCGGCGGAGCCGCCGGCGAGAGCCTCGGGCTCAGCCGCGGGCGGCTGGTTGGCCGCGTCATCGGGTGGGGGCGTGTTCGTCTCCACGTGCATGTACCGGCGCGCAACGCAGTCCGACGACCGGGTCACGAGCAGTTGCCTGAGTATACCCCTCGGTTTCCGGGGTTCCTCTGCGATGTGGGCCCTGAGTGTGATCCGGGCACCTGATCTGCCAGTATCCGCCCGATGACAGCCCCTGCGCAGATCGCCGTCGTCCGCCACGGGCAGACGGAATGGAGCCTGAATGGGCGCCACACGGGGACGACCGACATTCCCCTGACCGATGATGGCCGCGCTGAGGCCCGCGCCTCTGCCCCGCTCGTGCAGGCAATGCCGATCGATCGTGTCGTCTGCAGCCCGCTGCAGCGGGCTCGCGAGACGTGCACCCTGCTCGACTTGGCGCTGGAGCCGACGATCGATCCCGACCTCGTCGAGTGGAACTACGGCGTCTACGAGGGGATCACCACGAAGGAGATCCGCGAGACGGTGCCCGACTGGACGGTCTGGTTCGGCGGCTGCCCCGAGGGCGAGACGCCCGACGAGGTCGCTGCGCGCGTCGATCGAGTGATCGCAGCAGCGCGCGAGGCAGGCGGCACGACGCTCGTCGTCGCCCACGGCCACGTCCTGCGCGTCCTCACCGCCCGCTGGCTCGGCCTCGCCCCCCAGGATGGCCGCTTCTTCCGACTCGATACGGCGACCGTGTCGCTGCTCGGGTGGGAGCGCGAGACGCCTGTTGTGTTGCGTTGGAATGCTCGCTCCTAGGCGCGAGCATTCCAACGCAACACAACAGGCGTCTCGTCGACGACGCGAAGGCCTCGAGGTGGCTCGGTCGGAAACGACCGAGCCACCTCGAGGCCATCGCGTCGCGGGGTTCCGAAGCCCTCGGCAGCCAATGCCACTCCTCGCGAGGCTGATCCACACAGGCCACGGGATCACGTCGAGTTCATCGCGTCGCGCGGTTGCAAGAACCTCGCCAGCCAAAGCCTCTCCTGGCGAGGTTGATCTACACCGGCGACGTGAGCACCTCGAGGTGAATCGGTCGTTTCCGACCGAGCCACCTCGAGGTGCTCACGTCGTCACCGCTCCACGAAGTCGATCACCACGGGGCACCCCTCGAGCCCCGCCGCTTCGCGCAGCCGGTTCTCGATGAAGTACGCGTAGTCGCGCGTGATCAGTTTGCGGTCGTTGATCGTGATGCGGAAGCGCGGCGGGCGCGTCTGCACCTGGGCGCCGTAGATCATCTTCATGCGCTTGCCGTGGACGAGCGGTGGCTGGCGCTGCGCGACGGCGTCCTGCAGCGCGCGGTTGACCGCGGGCGTCGGCATGCGTCGGGTGTACGCCGCGTAGAGCTCCTCGATGCGATCGAGCAGACGGTCGAGACCACGCCCAGTTACGGACGAGGTCGTGACGATCATGGGCCGCTGGCGTAGCTTGCGTTCGATGCGTAGGCGCAGGTCGTCGAGATCGATTTCGGAAGCATCCCACTTGGAGACGACGACGAGCGTGGCGCAGCCGGCCTTGCGGGCTGCGTCGGCGACGTCGAGATCGTGATCGACAAAGCCCTCGGCGCCGTCGATCAGTACGAGCGCGATATCAGCGTGCTCTGCAGCAGAGAGTGCGCGCTTCTCACTCCAGTATTCGACGTCCTGACGCTGGGCGCGCTTGCGGCGCATACCCGCTGTGTCGACAAGGCGGAACACGGTCTCGCCACGCACGAGGCGGGTGTCGATGGCGTCGCGCGTCGTGCCCGGCACGTCGCTCACGATCACGCGCGGCGAGCCGATCAGCTTGTTGAAGAGCGATGACTTGCCGACGTTCGGGCGTCCGAGGATGGCGACGCCGATCTCATCGGCGACGCGTTCCATGCGCTCGGCCTGCGGCATCTCCGAGAGACGCTCGACGATCACGTCGAGCAGATCGCCACTGCCGGAGCCATGGATGGCGGAGACCGGAATCGGCTCCCCGAGCCCGAGCTCGTGGAACACCAGGGCATTGACGTCGCCGCTCTGCCCATCAGCCTTGTTCGCGACGAGGAGCATCGGGATCTTCTGGCGGCGCAGGATCTCGGCGACCTCCAGGTCGCCCGGCATCACGCCGGCCTTCGCGTCAACGACGAACAGCGCCATATCGGCTTCGGCCAGCGCGGTGCGCGCCTGCTGTGCGACTTCCTCGGCCATGAGCGTCTCGCCGCCGAGATCGATACCGCCAGTGTCGACGAGGCGGAAGAACTTGCCGTTCCATTCGACGTCGACGTCCTTGCGGTCGCGTGTCACGCCCGGCTCGGAGTGCACGACGGCGTCACGACGGCCCGCGAGGCGGTTGCAGAGCGTCGACTTGCCCACGTTCGGATAGCCGACGACCGCGACGACGCCAATGATCGGCTGTTCGGGGAGCGCCTGCTCCTCCTCGTCGAACTCCTGGCCTCGGCGCTTACGCGCTCGCGGTGGCTCGCGTCCGCTCATGCGCTCGTCTCCTTGCTCGTCCACTCGGGTGGGACGGCATCCTTCGGTCGCCCGGCGCGGTCTGCGCTCTCGGCGAATGACTCCAACTGGCGTAGGTACGCGCCGACTTTTTCGGACGCAGCCTTGTAGACCTTGCTGCCACGCCCCTCAACCGTGATCGGGCGTCCGTACGTGACGCTGACGGGTGCGCGCGGGGAGTCCGCGATCTTGTCCGTGCCGTTGATCCAGACGGGCACGATCGGCGCTCCGGTCATGCCGGCGATCATCGCGGCGCCGGCACGGACCTCACCGAGGCCGTCACCATGATGGCGCGTGCCATCGATGAAGATACCCAGGATGTCACCACGGGCCAGAACCTCGCGCGCCGAATCAATCGCGCCGCGATCGGCTTCGCCACGGCGCACGGGAAACGCACCGGTGTGCGGCAGAAAGCGTGCGAGCACCGCGTTGTCGAACAGCTCTTGCTTCGCCATGTAGTAGATCGGCCGCTTCATCACGGCGCCGAGAACGAAGATGTCGTAGAACGACTGGTGGTTGGCGGCGAGGATCACCGGACCGCTGGCCGGCACGCGCTCCGCACCCCAGATCCGGACGTCGGAGAACCGACGGATGGGCGGCGCCACGAGCTTGCGTGCCAGCCCCCACGAGCGCTCCGGCGTAAAAACGCGAAAGCCATCCCAGCCCATGCGCGTCTCGCTCATGCGCGCTCCTCGGCGAGGCGCACGATCGCGCTGATGACCTGCTCGACCGAAAGACCCTCGGTGTCCACGCGCACGCTGTCGTCGGGGACGATCATCTGCGCGGCGTCCTTGCGGTCGCGCTCCAGAGCAGTCTCCCCCGCCTCGTCGCCGCGCTCGGCAGCACGGCGGCGGCGGCGCTCGTCGGGAGACGCATCGAGCCAGACCTTGAGTTCGGCCTGCGGCCAGACGACGGAGCCGATGTCGCGCCCCTCGGCGACGGCATCGCCTTGCGCGAGGAAATCCCGCTGTGCGCCACGGAGCGCCTCGCGCACCTCGGGCAGGCACGAAACACCGGAGACGGCAGCGTCAACGGCATCGGAGCGCAACGCCGGATCGAGCACGCGGGTGGCCCAGGCATGGCCGGCGGCAACAACCAGCGGATCCTCGCCCGTCTCGAGCGAGACAAGGGTGACCGCGCGATACATGGCGCCGGTGTCAAGGTAGCGATAGCCCAGCCGCGAGGCGAGGGCCCGCGAGACCGTGGACTTGCCCGCGCCGGCAGGGCCGTCGATCGTGATGATCATCGATGTCGCTCCGCCGTGACGGCCTCGATCAGCGCACGGAAGCCCGGGAACGAAACGTCGATGGCCTCCGGATCCGTGATCGTGACGCCGCCCTCCGAGTAGAGCCCTGCAATCGCGCCGAGCATTGCGATGCGATGATCACCGCGCGGATTGACCGTACCACCCCGCAGGCGGGCCGGCACGCCGCGGATGAACCAGCCATCCTCCTCCAGCTCGATGTGCCCACCGATCCCGTGCAATGCCTCGTAGACACTCTCGAGGCGGTTCGACTCCTTGACCTTGAGCTCCTCGGCCTCACGCACGCGCGTCTTGCCGCGCGACACGCAGGCTGCGAGAGCGAGGATCGGCAGCTCGTCGATCAGCCCCGAGACCTCGGCACCACGGATGCTGCTGGCGGTGAGATCGGCGTGTGCCACCTCGAGATCCGCGACCGGCTCGCCCGCGTCGGTCGTGCGGCGATTGAAGACCGCCACACGCCCGCCCATGCGCTCGAGCACGTCGAGCAGACCCGTGCGGCCTGCGCCCATGCCAATACCCCGGAGGAAGATCCTCGACTCGGGAATCAGCGTCGCCGCCACGATCAGGAATGCGGCAGACGAGATATCGCCGGGCACTTCGATCCGCTCGAGGTGCAGGCGGTCGGTCGGCTGGAGCACGACCCGGTCGCGCAACGTCTGCACGGTGGCACCTGCCGCGCGCAGCATGCGCTCGGTGTGATCCCGCGTTGGCACCTGCTCGATGACCGTGGTCGGGCCGTCGGCGCGCAGCCCCGCGAGCAGGATCGCCGACTTGACCTGCGCCGATGAAACCTCCATCACATGCTCGATCCCCTTCAGCGCAGCGCCACCGGTGACGGTGACGGGCGGCGTGCCCTCCGTCGTGTCGATCTCGGCACCCATCGCGCGCAGCGGCTTGGCGACACGCTCCATCGGGCGCGTGCGGATCGACTCATCGCCGTCGAGCACGAAGACGCCTGCCGGCTGCATGGCGCAAATGCCAGACAGGAGGCGTATCAGCGTGCCCGCGTTCTTCACGTCGATCGAGCCGACCGGCGGCTTGAGCCCGTCAATGCCGACGCCGTGGACGGTCAGGCGACCATGACCGTGATCGTCAACCTGCACGCCGAGAGAACGAACGGCCTCGAGCGTGGCGCGGGTGTCGGCAGAGTCGCCCCAGCCCTCCACCTCGACCGGACCGTCGCATAGTGCGCCGATCAGCAACGAGCGATGGCTCACCGACTTATCGCCGTTGACGCTCAGCTCGCCGAGCAGCGGCCCCGATGGTTCGACCTTCCAGCTGCTCATCGGTCGCCTCCCGCGCCGTCGATGACCGGCGCATGCGTGGCGATGCAGCCGTCGGCACGCAGCACCTCGACGGCGCGCTCGGCATTGCGCTGGCCGGCGACGATGATGCGCACCTCGCCGCCGCGTTCGGGCGAGATGTGACTCAACGAGAACTCCTCGATGTTGATGCCGGCAGCCGACAGCGCCTGCGCGATCGACGACAGCGCGCCCGGGCGGTCGGGCACCGACGCGAGGAGTTCGTGCAGGTCTGCCGGAGCGGTGCGGTGCGCCTGCGCGAGCGCCTCGCTGCGCGCGGCGGCAGCCGTGGCAATCCAGGTGGCGAGAAACGCCTCATCGCCGCTGCGCAGTGCATCGGCGATGGTGCCGAGTTGTGCCTGCGCGTCCTCGACCGCAGACAGAATCGCCTCGCGGTTGTCGAGGAAGATGTCGATCCAGATCGCGGGGTTGGCACCCGCCACGCGCGTCATGTCGCGGAACGAGCCGCCGGCAGAATGCAGCGGGCTGTGGCCATTGACGTCCGTGGCCGCAACCTGGGTGGCGAGGACGTTGGCAAGCACGTGCGGGAAGTGGCTGGTCAGCGCGACGATCGAGTCGTGGGCTGCCGCATCGATCACGACGGGGCGCGCGCCGACGCTCGAGACGAGCCCGTGCAGCTGCGTCAGCCGCTCGGCGTCGGACTCCACGGACGGCGTCAGGAACCACGTCGCACCCTGGAACAGTTCGGCCCGTGCGTGCATTGCACCGTGCGCCTCGGAGCCGCAAATCGGATGGCCGCCGACGAAGCGTGAGCGTCCGGCCTCCGGCACCGCAGCGACGACGTGTCCCTTTGTCGAGCCGATATCGGTGATCGTCGCAGCGGGCGCTGCGGTCAGCGCCTGCTCGACAACCCCGGCGATTGCAGAGACCGGCGTGGCAACGACCACAAGATCGGCCGCACCGCAGGCCTCGGCAAGCGTCCTCGCCACCGCATCGACGCAGCCGCGCTCGAGCGCGACACTCGCCTCGGCCGTATCGAGATCAAAGCCCACGACATGGTTGGTGGCATGCTGACGCAGGGCGAGTCCAAGACTGCCGCCCATGAGTCCGAGGCCGACGATCGCGACCTGCATGGCCGCCTACCGGCTGAGGGTCCTGCCGCAGACCGAGACGAGCCGCTCGATGTCCGCGACGAACGCGGGGAACTCCGCCGACGGAATCTGCTGGGCAGCGTCGGAGAGCGCGTGCTCGGGCGTCGGGTGTGTCTCGACGATCAGCCCGTCGGCGCCAGCGGCGACGGAGGCCAAGGCGAGCGGCGCGACGAGCGAGCGCTTGCCCGCAGCGTGCGACGGGTCGACGATGACCGGGAGGTGCGTCTCGGCCTTGAGGACCGGGATTGCGGAGACGTCGAGCGTGAACCGCGTGGCCTTCTCGAACGTGCGGATGCCGCGCTCGCAGAGGATCAGCTCGTCGCAGCCGCCGTTGGCAATGTACTCCGAGGCCATCAACAGCTCCTCGATGGTCGCCGCGATACCGCGCTTCAGCATGATCGGCTTGCCGGAGCGACCGACCTCGCTGAGGAGGTTGAAGTTCTGCATGTTGCGCGCGCCGATCCAGATCATGTCGACGTGATCGACGACGTCCTGAAGGTCGCGCACATCCATCAGCTCGGTCGTGACCGGCAGGCCGACCTCGTCGCCAACGGAGCGCAGGATCTTGAGCCCTTCGAGACCGAGGCCCTGGAAGGCGTACGGCGAGGTGCGCGGCTTGTACGCGCCACCGCGCAGCATCGAGCCACCGGCCTCCTTCACGGCCTTGGCCGAGGCAAGCGTCTGCTCGTACGACTCGATCGAGCAGGGGCCACCCATCATCGCGAAGTGCCCGCCGCCAACTTTGCAGGGGCCAACGGTGACGATCGTGTCGCGGGAGCGGAACTCGCGCGAGACCCGCTTGTATTCCTTGCGCAGTGGCACGACGCGCTCGACGCCGTCAACGGCCTCAAGCGGCAGTCCGGCGACGATCGCGCGATCACCGATCGCGCCGATCACCGTGCCCTCACCACCGGCATCGACGTGCACGCCGGCGCCAGCGCCCTCGATCAGGGCGATGACGTGCTGCACCTCCTCCGCGGTGGCGGAGGCGCGCATGACGACGATGAGCTCGGGGGCTCCGGTGGCGGGTGCTGCACTCACGAGGCCAAAGGATACCGTGGGTCGGGTTTTCAGCCGCCGCTTGCCGCGGCCTGCAGGGCCTCAAGCTCGTGTGGCTTGAGCGCGCGGCACGTGCCGACGCCGAGTCGACCGAGCGTCAGCGGCCCGTAGGCAATGCGCTCGAGTTCCATCACGGGGTAGCCGACGGCGGCGCACATGCGGCGCACCTGACGATTCTTGCCCTCTTTGATGGTGATTTCGAGCTCTGCCCCACCGGAGCGCGCAGCAATCATCGTCACCTCAGCGGGCCGCGTGCGTCCGTCATCGAGATGCACACCCTGTGTGAGCTTGCGCAGTGCCGCAGAACCCGGCAGCCCGCGCACAATCGCGCGGTACGTCTTCGGCACGCCGTGCTTTGGGTGCGAGAGCTTGTAGGCGAGGTCGCCGTCGTTCGTGAGGAGCAGCAGGCCGCTTGTCATCGCATCGAGGCGACCGACGGGCACGACGCGCTCGAGCACGTCAAGCAGGTCGATCACGGTCGGGCGTCCCTCAGGATCACTCAGCGTCGTGACGTACCCAACGGGCTTGTTCAGCACCATGTACATGAGCCGCTCGACCTCAACGGGCGTGCCGTCCACGGCGACGACGGCCCCGGGGGCAACCTGCGACCCGGCCTGCGCAATCGATCCGTTGATCGTCACGCGCCCCTCCGCGATCAGCGCATCCGCGCCACGCCGAGACGCCACGCCACTCTGGGCGAGGAACTTGTTGAGCCGGATCGTGTTTGCCGCGGAGTCAGCCACGACAGGCAGTGTCTCAGGCTGTGACGTCGGGTGCGGCGTCGGGCGTTGCCGCGACGTCGTCATCGGCGACTTCCGTCGCGACGGGATCGCCCGCCGGGGCCGCGCCAGGCTCCTCGATCGAAACGGCTTGCGTGGTGGCCATTGCCTGCAGGCGATCGCGCACCTCGGCGGCGTCGGGAAGGTCGTCGCCGAGCTCTTCGAGCAGCGGCAGTGAATGGCGCCCCTCCTCCAGACCGAACACGCGATCGAAGCGGACGGTGGTGCGGTACAGGATCGGATTGCCCGGCCGGTCCGAGCGGCCGGCCTCTTCGATCAGACCGCGCTCGAGCAGGCTCTTGATCGGGTTGTCGGCAGCGACGCCGCGGACACGTGAGATCTCGGGGCGACTGACCGGGCCCGCGTAGGCGACCACCGCGAGCGTCTCGAGCGCCGCGCGCGAGAGCGGGCGCTGCGAGAGCTGATCGAGCAGGCGAGCACAGGCCACGGCGGTCTCGTCGGCGGCTCGCAGCGCCCAGCCGCCAGCCACGCGCTCGAGCACGACACCCGAGCTGCCCTCGGCGTGGCGCTGGCCGACAAGCTGCAGTGCCTCTTCCACGTCAGGCTCAGACAGATTCGAGGCGCCCGCAAGCGAGCGCTCGTCCAGCGGCTCCGAGGTGATGAAGAGCAGCGCCTCGATGACGCGCGCGTTGGCGACGTGTCGCGGCTCGGCGCTCATGCCGCGGCGGGTACCGACGCAAGCTGCTGGCGGGTGGCGAGGCGCATGCGAATCGGCGCAAACGGTGCGTCCTGCTCGGCCACAACCTCGCCACCGCGGATCAGATCGAGCACGGCCCAGAAGGCCGCGGCCTGCTCGGTGCGACCGAGGCCCTTGACGGCGTCGTCGAACGTGCAGTTGCCCGTCTCGCGCACGGCGCGACGGACGTGATCGAGCAGGCGCCCGAGCGGGATGCGGCGGCGCAGCACGTGAATCGGCTCGGCCGACTCCTCCGTGCGCGTGATCGCGAGGCGCAGCGCGGCCACGAGCTGGTCGGGATCGCCCGTGCCCTCCTCGTCCTCGAGCTGCGGGCGCGGCGGACGCAGCGCCGGCGGTCCGTCGCGGAAGACGCGGCGTCCAACCTGGTCCAGACGGTCGCTCAGCCACTGCGCGGCGGCCTGGGCGCGCGCATACTCGGCGAGACGTGCGGCAAGCTCCTCGGCTGCCTCCTGCGCATCCGGCATGTCGTCGACCTCGTCGGGCGTGAGCAAGAGTCGGATCTTCAGCTCGAGCAGCGCGGCGACGAGCACGAGGAACTCGCTGGCGCTCTCGAGGTCGAGCTCGCCCTCTTCCTCGATCTGCGCGAGGTAGCGCAGGCAGACGTCGGCGACGGGGACTTCGCCGAGGTCGACGACGTCGCGGAGGACGAGCGCCAGCAGGAGATCGAAGGGACCGGCGAACGGCTCGAGATCGAGATCCAGTTGGAGGGCGGAAGAAGCGGACATCGACTCTCAGGCTAGTGCGGGTGTCGGATGGCACCCTATTCGCCAGCCACCGCGCCCGCCCTCCAACTGGATCTCGATCTCGAGCCGTTCGCATGGATCCCCGTCAGAGTCCGGGCCCAGATCCCGAGGTGTCCGCGGAGGTGTCAGGGACGACGGCCTCGTCAGCATCGGAGGGGCCCGGACCCAATCCCGCGTCACCAACGGCCGACACAGTGGCGCACGACAATCACGCCCACCCAACCACGCAAGTCACCGTCTACGCTTGAGTGGGTCCGGACCCCTCCGGGGACGTCAGAAGTCCGCCACTGATGCCTCCGCGGACATCTCGGGATCTGGGTCCGGACCCTCCCGTGACCCACGACATGCGTGTGGGCAGGATGCAACTGCGGCTCGCC